>CAYUJH010000204.1:0-1997 GCA_964444995.1 uncultured Roseobacteraceae bacterium
GGCCCCTCGCCCGACGAAGAAGACCGCGATATGCCTATTGCCACCATGACCACGCTCAACGACGCGCTCATGGCGCAACTCAGCTACCTCGACCTCACCGAAACGCAGTACATCATTGGCGAGCAGTTAATTGGCAGTATCGATAACGACGGCTACATGCGCCGCGAGCCCGAAGCCATCGTCAACGATTTGGCGTTCTCGCTCAATATCGAGGCCAGCCTGAAAGAAGTAGAGCACGTATTGGGACTCATTCAGCGGTTCGACCCTCCCGGCATTGCAGCGCGCAATCTGCAAGAGTGCCTCGAGCTGCAAATCAAGCGCAAAGATTTGGAAGTCCCTATGCACAAAAACGCCTTAAAGGTGGTCATGCTATGCTTCGAGGAGTTTAAAAAGAAGCACTACGCCAAAATTCAACGGCGTTTGGGCATTTCGGAAGAGGAACTCAAAGATGTTATGCAACTTATCGTAAAGCTAAACCCTAAGCCCGGCGGCTTTACCACGGCCTATTCCCGCAATCAATATATCATCCCCGACTTTTTGTTGAAAGAAGTAAACGGCAGCCTTGAAGTGCGCTTGAACTCAAAAAATGCTCCAGAACTACACGTAAGCCGAAAATACGCCGATATGCTCGATACCTACGATAAGGCCAAGAAAAAAGACAAAGAATTGCGCCAGACCGTTACGTTCGTAAAGCAAAAACTCGACTCGGCCAAGTGGTTTATCGATGCTATCAAGCAGCGGCAAGACACCCTACTGCGCACCATGCAGGCCATAGTAGCCTATCAGTATGAGTTTTTTATCGCGGGCGACGGCGACGAGAGCCGGCTGCGCCCCATGATTCTCAAAGATATTGCCGAGAAAATCAATATGGACATCTCCACCGTGTCGCGGGTAGCGAATAGCAAGACCGTGCAGACCGATTTTGGCACATATCCCCTCAAATTTTTCTTTTCCGAGGGCATTTCTACCGACGACGGCGAAGAGGTAAGCAGCAAAGAAGTTAAGTTTATTCTCAAGCAAATCATAGACGACGAGGATAAGCGCACCCCCCTGTCCGACGACCGACTCGAAAAAATGTTGCGCTTACGCGGCTACAACATTGCCCGCCGTACCGTGGCAAAGTACCGCGAAAATTTAGGGATTCCTGTCGCACGCTTGCGTAAAGAACTCTAAAAACCATGACACAAACCAAGCTGGCAGAGGCCGTTTCGGTGCTATTTCACCCTGCATGGGTTCCCCTGTGGGTTACGTGGGTGGTGTTTTACTATTGCCCCTTCATGGTGTTGGTCTATTTGCAGGCAAAGTACTACGTATTTCTGCTCATATTGCTGTTTAGCGTAGTAGCGCCGTTAGGAAGCAGTTTTTTGCTCTACAAGGCAGGGTATCTGCAGAGTATGAAAATGCCCAATCGGGCCGACCGGCCACTACCTCTTGCCATTGCCACGCTGTACCAAAGCATGCTTGCCTACTTTATCATCACCAAAATGCAAGGAGCTGCCATTATTGGTGTCGCGATGTTAAGCGTAAGTGTCGCACTCACGCTGCTCACGTTTCTGAGCACCTACCAAAAAATCAGCATACATACCGCAGGGTTTAGCGGTGCGATAGGATTTTTATTTGCCTTGTACATGTTTTATCCCGACTACGCACTCATTTATCCGCTTATGTTTGCCGTGGTGTGTTGTGGTGCGGTGATGACGGCGCGTCTTGTACTGCGTGCGCACAGGGTCGAGGAGGTTTGGTCGGGTTTTGCAGTCGGTTTCTTGTGCTGCTTTGGCACCACGCTACTTTTCTTGGTTTTTTGGCTGTAATGCGCCAAAGTAGGTTACACGCTTTTTTCTATAAGACAGAAAAGGTCAAAGGCTTCTTCAGCGTTGCTCTCCAAGTGATAGTCTTCAGTAGTAACGCCGCGCACGAGCGCATCGTTTTCGTTGAGTAGCGACTTGCGATTGAGGCGATTGAGCAGTTCGTACGGGATTTGCAAAAGTTGCCGAGGG
>CAYUJH010000204.1:2007-3808 GCA_964444995.1 uncultured Roseobacteraceae bacterium
AGGGAGTCGGTATTGCAAGTTCAAGACATCGAAGCGCGTAATACGCGCCACCGATGCTTTATTGCGCTCGTAGTATTCTTCTACGCGCTGCGAGCCACTGATGCCCTGTACGGTTACATGCTCAAAATAGTGTTGGCAGAGCGTTTCGAGTGCTTGGGGAGTGTATTCGCGCACGTGCCATGGGTTCCGCGTGAGCGACTTTTTTATATTGGGTGTTGTGATAATCGCTTTACCGCCCGGCCGAAGCACACGGCGAATTTCTTGGAGAAAAAGGTGGTCGTCTTCGATATGTTCGATGACCTGAAAGGAAATCACCCAATCGAATTGCGCATCGGCTATTTGGCGGAGGGGCGGAATCTGCTGACCGATGAAGGTAGCCTTCGGGTATTTTTGGCGCAGCTGTTGCAGAAGCGGCTCATTTTTGTCAATAGCTGTGTATCGCTCGCTGTGTGCCAAGACGGTTTCGAGGCCGCGCCCCGCCCCGCAGCCAATTTCTAGCACCTCGCCGCCTAAAAACTCAGCAGCTTTCAGGTAGGCAAATAGCAGCCGCTGATGGATTACGTTGTCGCTCGTTTCTTCGTGGGAGGTGATTTCGGTGGTGCTAAACATACGTTTTTTGTAAAAGTAGGGCGGAGGGGTTAAAATTTAACCCCTAATTTCTTTAATGTGGACTTTGCGGTGTTTTTTACCGATTCTTTCACGGCTGTTTGTATTTTTTTAGAGGTGCTTTCGGTAGGGCGAGCCTTAAAAATGGTGTCGTGGTAAGGAACTGCATCTTCGCGCTCTTTGGTGTAGTAGTAGGCAAAGAACGATTTGCGGGTAACGCCCTCGGGCAAGCTGATTTTGGCGTAGCCGTGGTACGATATTTCGCTTGTTTCAAAAATAACGGCGCGGTTTAGTGCCGGCATTACAATCTTTTCACATTGGCTCATATCGGCATTCCACATCTCTAGCCCGCCTCCGTACTCCTCTTTCCAATCTTTTTCGAGGTAAATCAGCAGATTCAGTCGGCGGTGCACATTCAGAATGTGGTGTATGTTAAAGTCAATATGAATATCGAGAAAACTGCCATTTGTTCCTTGGTGAATGCCCGCACCCATTTGGTCGTTGGTAACGAAAACACCCTCGATGCCGGTTACGGCTTCTACCCACTGGCAAAAGGCAGGGCTGGCAAGGGCATCGCGCACCTGTTGAAAAGCAGGGTGAAACTGCTCGAACGTAGAGCCTTCCGACTTGTTCTCGTTGAGTCCTTTCCAGTGTGTTTTTAGTGCTTCTACGCTGGGGAACTCGCGTTGCAACGTAGCGGCAAGGTCGGGCTGCAAGAAGCTCTCCAAGACGATGTGGCGGTAGGGCAGTGCCGTGTCGAATGACGCTTTGTAGGCCTGTACGGTGGCCTCTTCAAAAAGGATGGGGTTAAATACCTCAGACATATCTTTTCAGCAAGTTATGTAAACAATCGTCAAAATTAGCGTAGATTTGTTGTTAGTCAAACACAATGTTCTGCAAATTGTAAAAAAAACAGCAAGATGACCATGAAGAACCGACGTGTAACCACTAAACGCAGTACGCTTGTGCGAGGAGCAATAGCGAGTATGCTTTTGCTCTGCTGCAGCACACTGCTACTCGCCCAGAGTAACGTAGCATGGCCTGTACGTTGCCAAAGCGAAGTGGCGGGAAATTATCCTTTTGTATCCATCGAAATTGGCAATGCTATCGAGCGGTTGCAAGCCCAGCTGCATTATACATTCACTACTGCCGATGGCCAAGTAGTAGCGCAGGACTCTACGGTCATCTCGCTTTT
>CAYUJH010000205.1:0-3804 GCA_964444995.1 uncultured Roseobacteraceae bacterium
AAAATGCGTCAACATTCTTGTAGCTTTGTGGTTCTCTTTGCCCAAAAGTGCAGTATTTTGTACGCGCTGCGTATATGAAGGGTGAAGCCTCTTCGCTTCCTCACCGAAAACTAACCGAAACCATGATTTTATCCGACAGACAAATTCTGACCGAAATAGAAAAGGGCAATATCTTGATAGAACCTTTCGACCCTTCTTGCTTGGGCACTAACTCTTACGATGTGCATCTAGGTAAGTACCTCGCCACCTATAAAGATAAAGTGCTCGATGCCAAAAAACACAACGAAATAGATGTGTTTGAAATCCCCGCCGAGGGGTATGTCTTGCAGCCCAATGTGCTGTATCTGGGCGTTACGCAAGAATACACCGAGACCCTTGCCCACGTACCCTTTTTAGAAGGCAAATCGAGCGTAGGCCGCCTTGGCATCGATATTCACGCCACCGCCGGCAAAGGCGATGTGGGCTTTTGTAATACCTGGACGCTCGAAATTTCAGTTACACAAGCCGTCCGAATTTATTTCGGAATGCCTATCGGGCAATTGATATATTTTAAGGTGGACGGCGAAATAAAAAATTATTACAACATAAAACGCTCGGCAAAATATAACAACCGCACGGTAAAGCCGGTGGAGTCTATGATGTGGAAAAATAAATTCTAAGCCAACGCGCAATGACCCGATTTTTTGTTGCCAATGCAGGCGCGTCTTTTCCATACCAGCGCAAATACTACGCGCTCATCGCGCTGCTGTACCTCTGGGCAAACCCTACAAATCTCTGCGCTCAGGCGACCAAGCAACAGCTGGCTTTTGTGGTAGATGACTTCTTTTTCACACGCGACACCAGCCAACTATCCGACCTGCACTATGCCGCTGCACTTGCCGGCGTAGTGCGCGATGCGAAAACAGCGCGTATCCCCCTGCACATTACCCTGCCACCTCTTTCAGCCGAAAACGCTCCCGACTATATAGCCGATGCACTCCTCCCGTATCTTGCAGCAACTCCCCACACGTGCAGCCACGCCACCGCTTTGCTCGCTACGTTCGCGCCCACGCTGCCCGATAGCTTGACAGATTTGTGGGAAAAAGTGGCTTCCGACACCGAAAAACGGCTACTCGCGCAAAACTACGCCGATACGCTTTGGCAAGATATACAGCGGCAGGCTACGCACCTTAATCGGGTGGTAGGCACCGATTTTCCGCATATTGTGCGCCTGCGTATGCACGCACTTACTGCCCACGCCTTACCTTTTTTATGGGAAAAGATACAGCAAGCACACTGGCAGCCAGTGCCTTATTCCGAGGCCGCCGCGCATCCGCTATATCACATCCCGCGTACGCTGCCCGACTCGCTCCTTGCTGAGGCACTCCGCGCCCCTTTTTCTCCGCCCACGCTTGCTCAGTTCTTACACCCGCCCTTGCTGCTCGAATGGCGTACAGAATACATTTTCAGCCAACTCACCGACGCGCAGCGGGTGGGGCAAATGTTTGTAGTGGCGGCGGGGGTACTTGGCAAGCCCGACCGCGAGGTGGAGCAGCGTGTAGCAGACCACGAACTCGGCGGCGTGCTATTGCTGAAAGGCTCGGTGCCCGACTTTCAGAAGCGCGTCCGCCGGCTCGACTCCCTCGCGCAACGTGCCGGCACATTGCCCCTGCTCTACAGTGCCGATGCCGAGCCGAGTCTGTTAGGCCGAAAAATTAGCGGTACGCCCAAAGTGCCTAACACCAACAAACTTCGCACGACTGAGGCAGCCGATACAGTGGCTAGGCAAATTGCAAGCACCTTGCGTTCGCTGAGTATTCTGCACAACTACGCCCCCGTCGCCGACCTCAGCCCGCGCAACGAGGCGATTGGCAACCGCTCTTTCGGCGACAGCCTTGCGCAAGTAGCTGCTTTGTGTCGCGCTTTTATAGAGGCTACGCAGGCACAGGGCGTAGTGGCTACGGCCAAGCATTTTCCGGGGCATGGCTTCGTACAAGGCGACAGCCACTTGCTGCTCCCGCAGATAAAAGGAGAACTGAAAGAGCTGGGCGTGTACCCGCCGCTCATAGCCGCTGGGGTTATCAGTATTATGGTCGGGCACATTGCCGTAACAAAAAGCCTCGAATACGATACCGAAGGCCTTCCCGCTAGTTGCTCGCGCAAAGTGGTAACTGGTTTGCTAAAAGAAAAGCTTGGTTTTCAAAGCCTTGTCATCACCGACGCGCTCGGCATGGGGGGTGTGCGTAGCGTACCCAATGCCCCTTTCAAGGCTGCGCAAGCCGGCTGCGATTTGCTCCTCATGGCACCCAACGAGCCGGCAACTATTGCCCAACTATTGGCCGAAATGGAAACCGACGAGGCTTTTCGGGCACAGATTTATACATCGGTCAAAAAAATAATACGGCTCAAACTTTGTGCTGGGTTGTTACAAGCCTCGCCCGTATTTTTACCCCTCTCGGGCAGCAGACACTGAACGTATTGCCCGATAGTGCGTTGTAAGAGGATGAACCCACTTTTTTTCTCTGTCCTAAAAACTTATCATCCTTAAAATAAGTTAAGATACGGTAAGAAAACACTATTCATTTTTTGTAGAAGCCATAAGAACGTATGAAAGCCATTCAATTTTTTGTAGAAAAGCAAGTCTTTGGCGTTTGCAGCCGCTTAGGCGAAATAATGGGGATTTCCTCTAGTGTTATTCGGATGTACTTCATTTATGTCTCCTTTCTCACGTTTGGTTCGCCCATTGTATTGTACCTCGCGTTGGCCTTTTGGATGAACGTACGCAGTTACATGCGCCGAAGCACCCCGCTCGAAGAGGTCATCTAAGTGCATCTTTTCCGCGCTGTTTGGTACGCATACCGGCAAGGAAGCGGCCACAAAAAAACCGCTCGTAACTTTTCGTTGCGAGCGGTTTTTTCTTACGTACGAGAAACGACTTATTGGCCTGTTTCTTTTTTGGGCAATACGTTGGTAGTGATGTTAATGCGCTCCTGTGCGTTCGAGGCGTTGGAAAACACCGTAATCACCTTGTTTTGCACGCCCATTTTGCCTGTGCTGTTGAAGGTAATCACAATTTCGCCAGTTTCGCCGGGCATGATAGGCTCGCGGGGCCATTCGGGAGCTGTGCAACCGCACGTAGTAGCAATATTGGTAAGTACAAGGGGCGCATTGCCAGTGTTTTCGAACGTGAAGGTATGATTGACCACGTCGCCCTGATAAATATCGCCAAATTCGTGCGTACTGACTTCAAATTTAAGTACTGGCGATTTTTTTTGCTCCTGTGCCTGCGCCGAAAAAGCGAACAAACAACTTACGAGTAGAGAAAGTAGAAGGAGGGATTTTTTCATACAGGTAACATTTAGGGTTTAAACATTGAGGGTGAATATAACACGATTTATCTGATTCGAAGAAGGAAGAAATTTGATTGTACCGATTTTTACTGTTTTGGCAAGCGTTAATTTTTTAAAAGCTCTTGATTTCTAGTACACTAAAAGGTTTCTGCGTTGAATGTTTTGCAACAGAACCGGCAAGAGTACCCCAGAAGCTAACTAACGAAAAAACTGTGGTAGAAAGTTTACTAAATATAGTTCCGAACTTGCCCGTGTAAACGCCGTGTAGAGCCATCGTAGCCAGTCAACGGTGTACATTTCGGGTTTTATGTAGCCCATGTTTACAAATACCGCGTCCCATTGCCCCCCCTGTGCCTTGTGGCAGGTAAGGGCGTAGGCAAACTTTATTTGCAAGGCGTTGATGTAGGGGTCTTTTAAGATGATTTCTCGCACGGTAAATCCCTCCGAACCCGCTTGGGCATACCCTTTTATAACG
>CAYUJH010000206.1:0-1752 GCA_964444995.1 uncultured Roseobacteraceae bacterium
CTTTTGGCAGGCGACTGGCAACCGGGCAGCACGGGCGCGCCCCTGCTTACCGATGCCCTAGCGTGCTTTGAATGTACGTGGAAACAGGCATACGAAACGGGTACGCACCACATTGTACTAGGCGAAATCGTAGGGGTACGCACGAGTGCCCTGCCTGCCCCCTCTCCACTGCTCTACTTCGACCGTGCCTATCGAGCCTTACAAGAAAATGCTAAAAAAAGGTAGAATCCCCTGCTTTCGGCAGCAATCGAAAACATTTATCCCTACAAAGAGAGTTATACGCCTTATTACCTAAAACAGCAAAAACGTATGAAACTTGTTTCTCTTATCTCTTTCGGAATCCTTTTTATTGTAACCTCGCTTATGAAACCTACTACCGACGCAAAAAACTTGTACGAGTTCACGCTGCCGGCTATTGATGGCACGGAAATAAACTTCGATGCCTTCAAGGGCAAAAAGGTGCTCATTGTCAATGTAGCTTCGCGCTGTGGCTACACGCCGCAATACGCTAAGTTGCAAGAACTGCACGAAAAACACGGCGATAAAGTAGTTTTGCTTGGCTTTCCTGCCAACAATTTCGGTGGCCAAGAGCCGGGCAGCAACGGCGAAATCGCTGAGTTTTGTAAGAAAAACTACGGTGTGAGCTTCCAGATGTTCGAGAAGGTATCGGTAAAAGGCGACGACGCGCACCCGCTCTATCAGTGGTTGGCAGAAAAAGGCGGCAAAGCTCCTACTTGGAACTTCTGCAAGTATTTGGTAGATGCCGACGGGCAAACAGTTACGTTTTTCCCTTCCAATGCCGACCCTATGGGCAAGGATATGTTGGAAGCTATCGGAAAATAAACGGTATGGCTTTCCTTATAAAAAAATCCCACGGCTCGCACGCCGTGGGATTTTTTTTGTGGTTTTTGGACAACATGCGTCTGCCCGCCCACTCGCTGCAAACCCTTTTGTAGTGGGCGGAAGCTATCTGCCCACCGGTTTGGCGATAAGGATAATGGAAGCGGGGCGCGTTTGGTCTTCGTGCAAAGGTTCGCGCACCTCTACGAGCTGCAACTGCGCCGCTGTAAGTGCCTGTACCCAGCCACTGAGCGTGCGAAAGTACCACCGGTGCGGCGAGGTAAACGCACTGGGCAGGCCGTTCCACGCGTTGAGTAGCCACTGGTCGCGGTAGTGCATCTGCCCGTCGAGCAGGGCGGCAGGGTGCAGCGTTTGAATAAAAATATGCCCTTGCGGTGTAAGAAAATACTGCATTTTTTCGAGCATTTGCACCGTTTCTTCGTGCAAATAGAGGCTGAAGTTGAACAATATAGCGTCGAAAGGCGCATTGGGCAAGGCTGCGCCGGCAATCAGTTCTTCGTAGCGCAGGGTGAAATATGGCTGCGTGCCCACTGCCTGAGCCTGTGCCACGAGGGCTGCCGTGCCGTCAACGCCTGTAACCTGCATCCCGTGTGCGTGCAGCGTGCGCGTAAGCCATCCTTCGCCACAACCGAGGTCGCAGACGGTGTGGGGGGCGTAGTCGCGCAGCGTTTCCACAATCGCCGGATTGGTAATTTTGCGCGAAACGATGCCCTGCTGCGCGAGCAGTTCGACCCAACGCTGGGCGTTTTCTTCCCACGAATCCAAAATTTCTTTCATCTCTTGTAAAAATTAATTTTTCTCCTCGTAGAAAAACTCTTGCATCAAGTCCTCGTCGTACGTGAGCGTAAAGCGGTCTTCAATCAAGCCGAACGGCAGTGCATTTTCTAGGGA
>CAYUJH010000206.1:1762-3771 GCA_964444995.1 uncultured Roseobacteraceae bacterium
TTACCTACGTATCCGCTAATTTCGTCGGCTACATACGATTGCTCTACAATTTCTAGGCACTGCTTGGTTTCGTCTTCGGTGTTCCAGTAGCAGATTTCGAGCAAGTCAACGCGCCCGGTAACGCGCTTTACCTCTATCCACTCGCTAGCCATGCGCGGGCGGAAGCCATCGCTGCGGAATACCATCGTATAAACCTCAAGGTCCTCCTCCGCCTCGGTGCGTGGCGGAACTTCCTCTTGCACTAGGGCGGGTTGTTCCTCTGCGGGAGGTGTTGTTTCTACTTCTTGCGCGGTTTGCGCTTTTTGGCAGCCGAACAACCATAGTCCGAGCAGAGCCATCAGATAGACTTTTTTCATACGTCCATATTTAAAATTCTACATAATTGCGCAAAATGCTGCGCTGGGTACAAATGTAGGCGTATTCGCTTGGAAAAGAGGTGAATTTGCTCCTGATTTTTTTTAGGCTTATCCGTAAAAAGTCGCGCTCTACATAAAAAAGGATTCTTTTTTCGGCGTACCTCCTATTTTTGCGCACAAACGGATATTGACAATACCTTACAACACAACTTACATGACAAAAGAACTCTGCGCGGCAATTACGGCCGTAGGTGGGTGGGTGCCTGAAGACCGCCTCACCAACGACGACCTTGCAAAGCTCGTCGAAACCAACGATGAATGGATTACCTCGCGCACCGGCATCAAAGAGCGGCGCGTACTGAAAGCACAAGGCAAAGGCACCTCGTACATGGCAGCCAACGCCGTGCGGAACATGTGCGAAAAAGCGCAACTCGACCCCGCCGAAATTGACGTGGTTATCTGCGCTACCGCTACGCCCGACATGGGCTTTGTTTCCACCGCCAACCTCGTATGCGCTGAAATTGGCGCGGTCAACGCCCTAAGTTTCGACTTGGCGGCTGCCTGCTCGGGTTTTATTTATGCCCTCGAAACGGGCAGTAACTTTATCCGCTCGGGGCGCTACAAGAAAGTGGTAGTCATTGGGGCAGACAAGATGTCGTCGGTGATTGACTACACCGACCGCAAGACGTGCATTCTTTTTGGTGATGGAGCTGCTTGTGCTTTGTTAGAGCCTAATGAAGAGGGTTTCGGCGTACAAGATGCCATTTTGCGCACCGACGGCACTGGCAGCGAACTGCTGCACGTAAAACTCGGCGGCTCTGCCTTTCCGCTCACGCTCGAAAACCTGCAAGCGCACGAACGGTATTTCTACCAAGAAGGCACGGCCGTATTCAAGCATGCCGTAACCAAAATGGCCGAAGCCTCCACAGCCCTGATGGAACGCAACCAACTGACAGGCGAAGACTTGCAGTGGCTCGTTCCGCACCAAGCCAATATGCGCATTATCGAGGCTACCTTGCAGCGCGTATCTATCCCGCGAGACCGCGTTACGGTCAACATACAAAAATACGGGAACACGACCGGCGCCACAGTGCCCCTGTGCTTGTGGGAGTGGGAAAAAATGTTTAAAAAAGGAGATAAAATCTTACTTTGCGCTTTTGGCGGAGGATTTACGTGGGGAGCAGTCTATCTTACCTGGGCCTACTAGCAACCGCAACGACGAACAAGATGACCACACTATTTTTTATCTAAACTACAACATACCTTATGCGAAACAGACTCTATGGGATATTTTTTCTGCTACTTGCAGCCTGTCAGGGCAACGAGCAGACGGGCGAAGCGCAGAGCGATACCACTGCAACTTCTACGCCCCTCGAAACTAGCGAAGCACTCGCCGCTACCTTAGAAAATGCACAGGCCTTAGCGCGCGAACTTATCATCGTAGATGGGCACGTGGATTTGCCCATGCGTCTGCGTATCAATATGTTCCGCTTCGAGCAGGTGCTAGAAGACGTGTCCACGCGCACCGAAAAAGGGAACTTTGACTACGAACGCGCCAAAGAAGGCGGTCTGGACGCACCCTTTATGTCTATTTACATTCCGGCGGGACACCAAGAGCAGCCCGGCCGCGCCAAGGCGTATGCCGACTCGCTG
>CAYUJH010000207.1:0-3643 GCA_964444995.1 uncultured Roseobacteraceae bacterium
GCATCATCGCCTCAGGAGGATACATTTCGGTAGATACCGGGCAGGCTCCAGAAGCCAACAGTATCCCAATTGGGCACCAAACCGCCGAGTCGGCCTTCGACTCCTCCTCGTGCATAGGTTGTGGTGCCTGTGTCGCCACGTGCAAAAATGGTAGTGCCGCTCTATTTACCGCTGCAAAAATCACGCATCTAGCCAAGCTGCCTCAAGGCCGCATAGAAGCCAAGAAGAGAGTACGCGATATGGTAGTACAGATGGACCAAGAAGGTGCCGGGCATTGCACCAACACAGAGGCTTGCGAAGTAGCCTGCCCAATGGGGATTTCGGTACTCAACATTGCCCGCATGAACTGGGAATACAACAAAGCACTGCTATTTCCCCCTTCATAAGCATAGCGAAGTACGCAATATAAAAGCCCCACACAGTAAAACTGATGTGGGGCTTTTCTTATATATTTCTATGCAAGTAGCTCAGACCGAGAAAACAACTAGCTTTTGCGCTTTTTGCGTTCTCCGCCGCCTGCTGCGCCACCACCTGCGTTGGCATTGCCACGTGGCTTGCGATTGCCGCCGCCGCCAGCATTATTATTTCCGCCACGACCGCCGCCGCCTTCGCGTTTCGGTGCGCCTCCGCTGTTGCTGTTATTAGCAGATGCGTTAGGGCTCAAATCTGGTCTTCCGAAGATTTCGCCTCTGAAAATCCATACTTTGATACCAATTTTACCATAGACCGTTTGCGCCTCAGAGATAGCATAGTCGATATCGGCACGGATAGTGTGCAACGGAATACGACCTTCCTTATAGGTTTCGTCGCGTGCCATTTCAGCACCGCCCAAGCGGCCAGATACCTTTACTTTAATCCCTTTAGCACCTACGCGGATAGCATTGGCGATAGCCTGCTTCATCGCGCGGCGGTAAGACACACGATTCTGAAGCTGCTGCGCGATAGATTCTCCTACCAATTTAGCATCGATTTCAGGGCGTTTGATTTCAAAGATATTGATTTGCACATCTTTGCCGGTGAGTTTTTTCAACTCCTCCTTGATTTTATCTACCTCTGCGCCGCCTTTGCCAATAACCACGCCCGGACGAGCGGTGTTTATCGTAAGGGTAAGACGCTTGAGCGTACGCTCAATAATCACGCGGGCAATACCTGCCCGAGGATTTGGGAGACGCGCTGCGATATATTTTCTGATTTGCTCGTCTTCGATTAGTTTTTCTGAGAAATCTTTGCCTCCGTACCAGTTGGATTCCCAGCCGCGCACGAAACCTAAACGAAAACCTGTTGGATTAACTTTCTGTCCCATGGGTTATGATTCTGTTTGAGTGTCTTGAGTGTTTGATACTTCCGCAAGTTCCATCGCTTCTATGGTTTGAAGCGCGTCCACTACGAGGGTTACGTGGTTAGAACGTTTGCGGATACGGTGCGCACGCCCTTGCGGTGCAGGTTGAAAACGCTTGAGCGTTTTGCCATCGGTTACGTACACCTCTTTTACAAACAAGACCACGTCTTCGAGCGAAGAATCCGCATTCTTCTGCTCCCAGTTGGCCACTGCCGAAAGTAAGAGTTTTTCAACAGGCGTTGAGCCGGCTTTCGACTGAAAGCGCAAGATGTTCAAAGCTTTGTTGACTTCCTTTCCGCGAATGCTATCTACTACTAAGCGCATTTTGCGCGGAGCTATGGGTGAGTTATTTAGTTTTGCAATCGCTTCCATTATCTCTTTCCTTTATCTTTTTTAGCAATGTGACCTCTAAAGTTTCGCGTAGGGGCAAACTCTCCTAGTTTATGCCCTACCATGTTCTCCGTTACATACACTGGAATAAATTTATTTCCATTGTGGACGGCGAAGGTATGACCAATAAAATCGGGAGAAATCATGGAGCGTCTTGACCACGTCTTGATTACCGATTTTTTACCAGCGTCATTCATTTTATCCACCTTATTCTCGAGGCGGTAGTCTATATAGGGACCTTTTTTGAGTGATCTAGCCATTATCTCTTATTTTTTCCTTTTGAAACAATCATTTTGTTAGAGTACTTGTTAGGCGTGCGTGTCTTCTTGCCTTTCGCGTACAGGCCTTTTCTCGAACGAGGGTGGCCTCCAGAAGCACGACCTTCGCCACCACCCATAGGGTGATCGACTGGGTTCATCGCAACGCCACGGGTGCGTGGGCGACGACCTAACCAACGGTTACGCCCTGCTTTGCCTAACCGCACGTTCATGTGGTCGGCGTTTGATACAGTGCCTACGGTTGCGTAGCAGGCAGTAAGTACCATGCGGGTTTCGCCAGAAGGCAGTTTTAAAGAAGCATACTTACCGGTACGACCCAAGAGCTGCGCATACGCGCCAGCACTGCGTACCATGCTCCCCCCTTGGCCAGGGCGTATCTCTACATTGTGTACAATTGTTCCCACCGGAATAGCGGATAACGGAAGGCAGTTGCCTACATCGGGCGTAACATCGGGCCCTGAAAGCACGGTTTGCCCAACTTGTAGCCCTTCTGGGGCCAAAATGTACGTCTTCACACCATCTACGTAGTAGAGTAGTGCGATGCGTGCGGTGCGGTTGGGGTCATATTCGATAGACTTCACTACCGCAGGGATACCATGACGTTGACGTTTGAAGTCCACGATACGGTATTTTTTCTTGTGCCCACCGCCTATGTAGCGCATGGTCATCTTGCCGGAGTGGTTACGTCCTCCGGAACGTTTTTTAGGTGCCAACAGAGACTTTTCGGGCGTTGACTTGGTGATCTCGGTGAATGCAGGAGCGATTCGGAATCGAGTGCCCGGCGTCATTGGTCTTAACTTTTTAACAGCCATTGTAAATGTGTAGTTATGCCACTTTTTTCTCGGATAAGTAGCGGTTCCTTAATTGATTGATACTATTTTTTGCCAAATGTCTTAGGGGCACTTGCGTACACCGAAGGCTTTGACAGGAGGGACTAGCGTAGTGGAAGAAAGAACTACTCCATGCCTTCTTCGGTGCCCTCGTAGATGTCGAGCATCTCGCCGTCGGCAAGCGCAATGTAGGCTTTTTTGTACGAACGCGTGCGCCCTTCAATCATGCCTGCCTTGGTAAAGCGTGTTTTGCTTTTACCTGCTACATTAATTGTGCGGACAGACACTACATTCACACCGTACAGGCTTTCCACGGCTTGCTTTATCTGTATCTTGTTTGCCTTCTTATTCACCACAAAAGCGTACAGACCGTTTTCGTTGCTGGCACTTGCTTTCTCGGATAGAATAGGTTTGATTAATATTTGCATCGCTATAAAGACTTAAAATTTTGAGAAACTTTCTAACGTTCCCTCACACACGATAAGTCGGTCGGCATGTAGGATGTCGTAGGTATTTAACGAATCTACCGTTACTACCTTAGCTTTGGGCAGGTTGCGAGAAGATAGATATACGTTTGAATCTTGCGCGGGAAGAACCAAAAGGGTCTTGCTATTTGTAACGCCCAATTTTTCGAGCAGAGCGGTGTACGACTTAGTGCGAGGAGCGTCAAAAGAGAAGTTCTCGATAACCGTTAGGCTTGCCTCGTTGGCCTTGTACGAAAGAGCCGAACGGCGTGCCAAACGCTTCAGTTTCTTGTTGAGTTTGAACCCATAGTCGCGGGGGCGAGGGCCAAATACCCTGCCTCC
>CAYUJH010000208.1:0-3637 GCA_964444995.1 uncultured Roseobacteraceae bacterium
TGACGAAATAAAAGCGGAGTATCCCGATGTGGATATTCAAGAGCACGTAGTGTTTGACTCTTTGGCCAAACACGTAGATGACTTCATCGTAAAGAACAAAACCGACCTCATTATCATTGGTTCGAAAGGCGCAAGTGGAATTGCAGAAGTACTTGTTGGCTCTAACACAGAGCGCGTGATTCGTCGTGTAAAGGCGCCCGTACTCACTATTAAGGGCAAACACGATGGGTATGCTCCCAAAAATATTGTCTTTGCTTCTAATTTCATGAATGTATCCGATAAAGCTGTAGCTTCTATTAAGTCTCTTCAAAATACCTTTGGCTCAAAGCTACATCTTGTGAAGGTCATTACGCCCAATACCTTTGAAACCACCAACGAGACCCACGGTACGCTTAAAAAGTTTGCCGAGTATTTTGATATCAAGAATTTCACGGTGAACTCTTTTAACTATTACTCCGAGGAAGAAGGCATTCGCGCTTTTGCCGACTCGGTAGATGCAGACCTCATTGCACTCACCACACACGGCCGGACAGGCATCGCACACCTTTTGTTGGGCAGTATTGCCGAGGAAGTTGCCAACCATGCCGTGCGCCCAGTGCTAACCTTCAACGAACGTTACAAGTAAACCATTTCTTTTTGGTTTTTCAAAAGCTGGTGTGTACGCTTTGCACCAGCTTTTTTTATGAACCTACATAAACGAATGATACTATGACCCTTGGCCAACTTACCCAACTACTCGAACAACTTGCCCCGCCGGCACTACAAGAATCGTACGACAATGCAGGCCTATTGGTAGGCAATTCTTTCGAGATGCTTACGGGCGTGTTGGTAAGTCTCGACGCTACGGAGGCAGTCGTAGAAGAGGCGGTAGCGCGTGGCTGTAATCTCGTAGTGTCGCACCATCCTCTTATTTTTGGGGGACTTAAACGGCTCACGGGCAGCAACTACGTAGAGCGTACGGTACTCAAGGCAATCCGCCACGGAGTTGCCCTATATGCCATTCATACCAATCTCGATAACGTACTTCCGGGCGTAAATGCCAAAATTTCCAGCCGCTTGGGTCTTGAAAATTGTGCTATTTTACAACCTAAAAAAGGTATGTTTCTAAAGCTCGTTACCTTTGTGCCCGAAGCCGCTGCCGCTGCCGTGCGCGAGGCACTCAGCCAAGCAGGGGCTGGGCAACTTGGCAATTATACCGACTGCGCCTTCCAGAGCAAAGGTACAGGCACGTTCCGAGGGAATGAACACGCAAACCCTGCTATAGGTATGCGCGGTCAGCTAGAATTTGTGGACGAAGTACGCCTTGAAATACTCGTGCCGCGCCACAAACAACGTGCAATTTTGCAGGCTCTTTTGCACGCGCACCCCTACGAAGAAGTTGCCTACGAGCTATACGCTATCGAAAACGAGCATCCGGAGATAGGCGCAGGGATGCTTGGTATGTTACCCCAGCCCATGCCAATACCCGATTTTTTTGCACACCTGAAGACGCGTATGAATTTAAGATGCTTCAAGCACACCGTGCCGCACAAACAAACCGTGCAACGCATTGCCGTATGCGGGGGGGCAGGTAGTTTTCTACTCAAGGCAGCACGTGCAGCACATGCCGATGTGTTGGTAACCTCTGACTTTAAGTACCACGAATTTTTTGATGCCGAGCAGGAAATTATCATTGCCGATATTGGGCACTTTGAAAGCGAAATTTTCACCAACGATTTGCTCATAGAATACCTTTCTCCGCATTGTATGCCTGCCTCTGTACCGTTGTATGCCGCCAAAACGTACACCAATCCGGTTCAATATTTCTGCTGATTAGAAAATAGCTTTAGCAAGACACTGCTTTTCAGGGTAGAATTGCGTAAAATTGCAGTTTAGTATGTTCCGAGCCGCTACGGCGGAAAAATTCACATAACACAGGCAAAAATACACTATGGAAACAACGGTTGCTCAAAAACTAGAAGCCCTGATGAAGCTTCAACAAATTGATTCCCAACTCGATGAATTGCGAAAAGTGCGGGGCGACTTACCCGAAGAAGTCCAAGACCTTGAAGACGAAATAGAGGGCTATCAGACAAGGGTAGATAAGTTTGCCGCAGAGCTACATACCTTCGAGCAAGCCATCGCTGAAAAGCAGTTGGCCATTCAGGAGTCGAAAAAGCTCATTACTCGCTACGAGGAGCAGCAAATGAACGTCCGAAACAATCGTGAGTACGATGCCATTACGAAAGAAATGGAACTGCAAGACCTTGAAATTCAGATTTCTAACAAGAAAATAAAGGAAGCCCAAGACCTCATTGCAGCCAAGCAGGTGCAAATAGACGAAACAACGGCCACACTCGATGAACGCAAAAAAGACCTTGAAACCAAGAAAAAAGAGCTAGATGTAATCATCTCCGAGACAGGTGTAGAAGAAGAAAAACTTAAAAAGCAGCGCGATAAGGCTATCAAACACATCGAAGAACGTCTGCTAAAGTCTTACACCAAAATACGTAAAAATGCGCGCAATGGCTTGGCCGTTGTGGCTGTAAAACGCTCGGCATGTGGTGGCTGCTTCAATATGGTTCCTCCGCAGCGTCAGGTAGAAATCAAAGAGAAGAAAAAAATCATCGTGTGCGAACACTGCGGCCGCATTTTTGCCGACGTAGAAGAGATTGTCGAAGAGGAAACTACGGTAAAAAAGAAAACTACACGCCGCAAAGCGGTCAAAACCGAAGAGTAGTTCTCTCCCCTTTTTATTTCTGGGCAATGCCTAGTTGCTCGGCGCGCTCTTGGCGAAGGCGAGCAAAGGGCAAATCCCAACAAACCGTACAAGTAGGTTGCCAGCCCGGCACCGGAATAAGCCCATCGGCTGCCAAAGAGCGCAGCAGGTGGGCTTCTTCGTGGGGGTTTCGCGAGAAGAAGAAGGGATTTCTGTACCGTTCGTCGCTAAGTGGATGATATTTTGCGTCGTTGTTGCGTATCAGTTCCTCCAATTCCTTACCGCGCTGCAAAAGATAGTCGAGAAATGTGTGGCTAAAAGGATGAATGTGCGCACGTTCGTTCGGTGCCTTCTTCACCCACCGCGCCCAATCGAATCCGTACAAAAAATCGTGCATGTACCGAAAACGAATCGGAGAATGCAGCCCGAAACGTGCCAAAAGGAGCATGTTTTTTTGCCTGTATTGCTGCAAGTGCTCGGTAGGATGTGCGGCTTGCAGGCTATCTTCAAACATATAGGCAAAAAAGTGCGCGTAGTCCCAAAAAATGTTTTCCGGAAAATGAGTTATTTGTTCGGCTATAAATTGCTGCGCAAATTGGGCAAGTAGTTGCTGTAACGTGTGCTCTTGAGGGTATTTTTCATATAAATAATGGCCTACTTCCGCGAAAGAAAGGGGGAAAGCACTGTTCGGCCGAAGGCTTTGACGAGAGATGTTACGTGTATTAAGCCAATCGTCTATTTGTTCAAACGTGCTGTTACTCATCAGTTTTGGGGTTATTGGTTGGTTACTAGCTTACAAAGGTATAGGCTAGAAGGTTAAAACCCTTTGTGCCGTTTTTTGTAAGATGCAATGCTTCCCAGCCGCTCGGCAATGCGTAGCAACACCGCCAAAGAAAAGCCGCATACCCTCTCATGCTCGTAGTTGCGAGCGCGGCAATC
>CAYUJH010000209.1:0-3595 GCA_964444995.1 uncultured Roseobacteraceae bacterium
AGACATCGTATGCCGGGGGGCGCACATCCTTCTATCTGGCACACTTGCCACATCTTGCCTACACAAACCGTTTTTGATTAGCTTTGATAGCTGCACCTGACGATATGTCGGTATGTGGCAAAATTGCAGGAATTTTGCCTACAGAGTAAGCACACCAGAAAAACAAAACAAGTATCTCCCACTAAAAAACCCCATACATTTTATGCATTACGGACAAGAATTCAGAAAATTTGCTACTAAGCACCAAGGAATTAGCAGCAGCGTGTACGATAGCTACGTAGGCGATTTCCAAAGTATGACCCCTTACATTATAGAAGAAAGACAGCTCAATGTTACACAGATGGACGTGTTCTCGCGGCTCATGCGCGATCGCATCATCTTCTTGGGGACTGGCATCGACGACCAAGTGGCCAATATCGTAGTGGCGCAGTTGCTCTTCCTCGAGTCGGTAGATGCCAAGAAAGACATCCTGATTTATGTAAATAGCCCCGGCGGCTCGGTCTATGCCGGCTTGGGAATCTACGATACCATGCAGTACGTAGCCCCCGACGTGGCGACGATTTGTACCGGTATGGCAGCCTCTATGGGTGCTGTCTTGCTGTGTGCCGGCGCACACGGCAAACGCTCGTGCTTGCCTCATGGCCGCGTGATGATTCACCAGCCACTCGGCGGGGCGCAAGGGCAAGCCTCCGACCTCGAAATTACGGTGAAGCAGGTGCAAATCTTGAAAAAAGAACTCTACGACATCCTCGCCCACCACAGCGGCCAAGAGTACGACAAGATTTGGAAAGACTCTGACCGCGACTACTGGATGACCGCCCAAGAAGCCAAAGAATACGGCTTGGTGGACGACGTACTAGCACGCAGAAAATAAGTACTCACACACAGCATATACATACTGTACGACGCACTGTTGCACAGTATGTATGCGCGTGAGTGGCATATTTGCAAGCAAAGTGCTACCTTCGCTGCCCAAAGCTCCCTGTTCATCCTTTTTTTATCCTAACTACATACGACCGTTTTCAATGCCAGTAGAAATTCAATGCTCGTTTTGCGGTGCCCCCAAAAGCAAGGTAGAACTCATGGTCTCAGGACTTAATGGGCATATCTGCAACAGTTGTATCGAGCAAACGTATCAGATTTTGCTCGAAGAACGTCAGCCGCGCAAACGCAAAAAGCCTCGGCTCAAGCTCGCCAAGCCGCTCGAAATGAAAGAGCATCTCGACGAATACGTCATCGGGCAAGAAAAAGCCAAAAGAGTACTTGCCGTAGCCGTTTACAACCACTACAAACGCCTTACGCAAAAAGAAAGTAACGACGACGTACAAATCGAAAAGTCGAACATTGTGATGGTTGGCGAAACGGGCACGGGTAAAACACTGCTCGCCAAAACAATGGCAAAAATCCTGCAAGTGCCCTTCTGTATTGCCGATGCGACTGTAATTACCGAAGCGGGTTATGTGGGCGAAGATGTTGAGACTATTCTCACGCGCCTTCTGCAAGCCTCTGACTACAACGTGGAAGCAGCCGAACGTGGCATCGTCTATATTGACGAAATTGACAAAATCGCCAGAAAGTCCGACAATCCGTCTATCACCCGCGATGTGAGTGGCGAAGGCGTGCAACAGGCTTTGCTCAAACTCCTCGAGGGTACGATTGTAAACGTCCCCCCACAGGGCGGCCGCAAGCACCCCGACCAGAAGATGATTGCCGTAAATACAGAAAATATCCTATTTATTTGCGGCGGTGCTTTCGACGGCATCCAAGAAAAAATTGCGTCGCGCCTTAATACGCAGCCTATTGGGTTTGCCAAGGGCCCAGAGAACGTAGTAGGGCAACTTACTAAAAGTGAGCTGCTCGCCTATGTGAACTCTCAAGACCTAAAGTCGTTTGGGCTTATTCCGGAACTTATTGGCCGTATGCCGGTCATTACCCACCTCGAACCGCTCGACGCCGAAGCCTTGCGCCGCATTTTGGTAGAGCCTAAAAATGCTATCACTAAGCAGTACGAAAAGCTGTTTGACATGGAAGGTATCGCCCTCAGTTTCGAACCCGAAGCTCTTGAGCTAATTGTATCCAAGGCGGTAGAGTACAACCTCGGTGCGCGTGGGCTTCGCTCTATCTGCGAGGCTATTATGCTCGATGCTATGTTTGAAATGCCCTCGAAATCCAACGTGAAAAACTTCAAGATTACGGCCTCCTTTGCCAAAGAACAGCTCGAAAAGTCGTCGGAACTTAAAAAGCTAAAAAAAGTTGCGTAACTTTTTACAAAAGTGCGCCTTACAACAAAAAAAGCGACTTCTTGAAAGAAGTCGCTTTTTTTGTATCCGAAAACTACCGGACTATAAACCCTCTTCGGAAATAAACTTAATGCGCATCAAACGAACTTCTTCTTCCGTGTAATCGTCTTCGGCAAGTTCGTCTAGGGCATCTTCTATGCTTTCTGTTTCGGAGCTTCTAAAATATTCGTAGAGGTCTTCCTGACGTTCTTGGTCCATAACGTGGTCGAGGTAGTAGTCGAGGTTGAGCTTAGTGCCTGAGAAACAAATATGCTCAATTTCACTAATTAATTCTTCCAAGCTAATATTTTTTGCCTCGGCAATGTCTTCCAAATCTATTTTTCGGTCTATTTGTTGGATGATAAAGATTTTCGTTTTGGAGCGGTTGACCGACGATTTGATGACCACGTCGGCGACGGTGGTAATTTCATTTTCGGCAACGTATTTCTGAATGAGGTCGAGGAAGGGCTTTCCAAACTTTTTGACCTTGCCCATGCCCACCCCGTTTATTTGCGCGAGTTCCTGCTCGGTGCGCGGGTAGGTGGTCGCCATTTCTTCGAGCGAAGTTTCCTGGAAGATTACGTAAGGAGGCAAGCCTTTTTGCTTGGCTACTTTTTTTCGGAGCGCGTGCAAGAGTTCGAGCAGTTCTTTATCGAAAGCCTCTGCATTCGGCGGCGTACTCATGGGTGCGTCTTCTTCGTTTTCGAGTTCGGCGTGCGAGAAGTCGTGGTCGAGGCTCAGTAAGATGCTGCGGGGTTTTTCCAAAAAGGCGTTGCCCTCTTCGGTAAGTTTGATGACCCGAATGTCGTCGGCATCTTTGCGCAGCAGTTTGTGAATCATAGCCTGCCGTACTACGGACTCCCAAAATAGGTTGCCTTCTTTTTCTCCTTTTCCAAATACATGGAGTTTGTAGTGGTTGTAGCTATCCACGTACTCGGTCATTGTGCCGGTAACTACGTTGGCAATGTGCTCTATTTCAAAGCGTTCTTCGGTAAGTTGCACTGTCTGCAACACGAGTGTAAGCATGTGCTTTCCCTCGAACATTTCGCGGGTGCGCAGGCAGTTATCGCACGCTCCGCAGTCGCGGGCGAAGTATTCGCCAAAGTAGTGCAACAGCTGGCGCGGCCTACATACCGAAGCATGGGCGTAGTAGGTCATTTCTTTGAGCAGCAGGCGTGCGTTGTCGCGTTCGGTTACCGACTTATCTTTGTTGAATTTTTCGAGTTTTTGAATGTCCTTCGGGCTATAAAACATCATACAGTGCGACTTCAGTCCGTCGCGACCGGCGCGGCCGGTTTCTTGGTAGTAGCCTTCGA
>CAYUJH010000210.1:0-3522 GCA_964444995.1 uncultured Roseobacteraceae bacterium
TACGTGTTGCTCAATTCCGACGTAGAAGTTACCCCCGGCTGGTTACCCCCTTTGTATGCGCGCATGGAGCAAGATGAACAGCTTGCCGCCTGCCAACCCAAAATCAAAGCATATCATCAGCGCACGCATTTTGAGTATGCCGGCGCGGCAGGTGGCTACCTCGACCGACTCGGATACCCTTTCAGCCGAGGCAGGCTCTTCGACACGCTCGAAGAAGACCTTGGGCAACACGACGGGGACTTTGAGATTTTCTGGGCTTCAGGGGCTTGTATGATGGTGCGGGCTTCGGTGTATCACGCCCTCGGCGGCCTCGACGAGCTGTTTTTTGCCCACATGGAAGAGATTGACTTGTGCTGGCGGATGAAACGCGCCGGTTACCGAATTGCATACACGGGCGAGAGCGAGGTATTTCATATCGGAGGGGGGACGCTCCCGAAAACAAGTCCGCGCAAAACCTTTTTTAATTTTCGCAACAGCCTGAACGTATTGGCCAAAAACCTACCGGCAGCCCGCGCCTTGGGCACTATCTGGGTGCGTTTATTGCTCGATGGCGTGGCGGGCATCCGCTTTTTGGCACACGGCGAGCCGGCCAACTGCTGGGCGATTGTCAGGGCGCACTGGTCGTTTTATTGGCATTTGCCCCAGACCCTGCGCAAGCGGCGGAAATTACCACACGATAACGCGCAGTTTGCAACCTGTTACAGGGGGCTTATCGTTTGGGATTATTTTGCAAGGGGAGTACGAACCTTTTCCGAGCTTTCGTTTTCCCCCAGCCCCTACAACCCGGTGCGCGTACCTTGAAGTTTACCACACAACGAAAGGTTCGCGTCATCTATGCGGCATATTTTAAGTTTTAGAGTTGACAAGTCGTAATACAATTCGTACTTTTAGAAAATCGTATTCAGAAGCATTGCCTTACACAATATGCTAAAATCCGTACATGCCGAGATTAAAATTATGGGAGCGATGCTGCTCGTCGTCTTACTTACCGTATTGGGTTGGGTCAATATGCTTGTGTACGAGGCCTACGAAGGGCATTTGCACAACATTATTATAGAGCAGAACAGTATTCATATCCAGCAACTGCCTATCCGCGCCCGCGCCTATTACGATAACGACGACAACCAACGCTTCAAACAGTTGCGCGAAACGGTCAACGACATAGAGCGTTCGCTACAACTTATCAGCCAAGGGGGGGTGCTTACGCATCATCAAAATCCGTACGAAATACGCCCCATAGAAGGGCGCGAGGTGCAACAGCAAATTAATGCCTTCGGGCGAGAGTTTAAGTTGCACAAAGAACGTTTGCAGGCACTTGTGGTCAGCAGCATGTCGAGCGAGGAAGGAGACAACTCGTTACTCAAGCTACGCAGCAATGCCGAAATTGCCCTCAACTACTTAACGGAAAACAACGACCGGCTTGTGGTGTTCAATAAGCGCATAGGCGAAGGGGTGTTTCGGCACATGGAAAGTGAGCGCAACAAAACGCGCTTCGTCTTATTTGTGATAGTACTACTTATTCTGGTAATAAGCGGTTTTGCACTTTACGTATTTCGGCAGGCGTACGTCGCAAAAATTCAACTGTACGTGCAAAAAACCTCCGTCGATTTGCAAATGGAGGTGCAAAAACAAGGAGAAACTACCCAAACCCTCGCAAATTTTCTGAGCGTGTTAAGTGCGAATATTCAGGCAGCTACCCGTTTTGCCAAGGAAATCGGCACGGGGCGATTTGAGTACCACATCGAAGAAGAGCTACAAAAAACTCCCCTTGGCCACTCGCTTACCGAAATGCGCGCACGCTTACTTTCTTTTTCCGAAGAGGAGCAGCGACAAACGTGGTTTAATAACGGTGTGGCCGAAGTTACTCAACTGCTCAACAGCCACAAGCTCGACGACGTAGAAGAACTCTGTTTCAATTTCCTCAAGTATGTGGTCAAACGCTTGGAGGTAAACCAAGGTGCTATCTTTTTGCGCATGGACACTGAAGAAGACGTGTTTGAACTAAAAGCCTGCTATGCCTTCGATAAAAAGAAGTTTATGAAACGCAGCATTCGGCTGGGCGAAGGCCTCATTGGGCAATCTATTGCCGAAGAGGGCATCTCTTATACCGAACAAATTCCCGAAAACTATATACAAATTACCTCCGGATTGGGCACAGCCCCCCCTCGTGTACTCCTTATCGTTCCTATCCGAGACCAGGATACGGTCTATGGCGCTATCGAAATAGCTTCTTTCCATTCTATTTTCCCCCATCAAATTGAGTTTGTAGAAATTGCCGCCCGGCGTTTCGCCGAAGTCTTGGCAAGTTTGCAGATATCGCTCAATACGCAACGCCTCCTCGACGAGACTCGGCGCGTAAACTTACAACTGCAAGAAAAAGAGGAGCAAATGACCCAGAACGCTCGCAAGCTAGAAAACACGCAGCAAGTGCTTAACGATAAACTCGCCGAACTAGAAGCGGAAACTACCTTGAGCCGAAATATCATCGAGGCGATAAACAAGACAAGTGCCACTGTTGAGTTCGACCTCTACGGGAATATCCTAGAGGTAAACGATATGTACTTGAGTATCATGGGATACACACGCCGCGAACTTATTGGTGCCAACGAGCAACAGCTTGTTTCGGACGACGAACTGCGCACCGAGCGATATACCCTCTTATGGAACAGCCTGCGGCAGGGGGCGTTTCTCTCCGGCGAATACAAGCGGATTAACAAACAAGGAAAAGAGGTATGGCTCAATGGCACGTATAACCCCATTTTCGACGTAGAAGGCAATGCCTACAAAGTCATTCAAATTGCCCAGTTTACAACCGAAGAGAAGGAAAAAGACCTCGATTACACCTCCAAAATCAATGCGATTAGCAACTCGTTCCCACTGCTCGACCTCGATGTGAACGGCAAAATTATTTCGGGCAATAGCAATTTTGTAAAGTTTTCGGGGCTAAAGCGCAAAGAATTTCGCAGCCGCTCGTTCCCTACCCTGCTGCAAACCGAGGAGTCGCAACGGTTTTTCTCCTTGTGGGAGCGCGTGGTACAGGGGGAAATTATTTCGGAGACGCTGCGCTTCGATGTACGCCGACAAGATGTATTCTGCCTTGTGAGCATGAACCCTATTTATAACCTTTCCGGACAGATTTATAAGGTGCTTGCTATCCTCATAGACGTTACCCCGCAGAAAAAACTCGAACTTTCGCTCAAACAAAGCACCTCACAACTTTCACGCACCGTATCGGAACTGGAAGTGGTGCAAGAGCACCTCAATCATCAAAAGCGTGAACTCGAAATGCGGATGCGTATGCTCAACCGGGTAGCATTTATTTTTGAGATAGACGAAAAACACACCGTAACGACGGCCAACAAAGATCTTTGCCAAAAGCTCGATACTACCCGCATACAACTGCTCGGCAAGCCGTTCCGCGAAATTGTATATGCCGACTTGGCAAGTGTTTCGGTAGAAGAGTTTTTCTTGCTCACCGAGCAGGAAATGGTGCACCGTGCTACCTTGCCGTACCACAGTTTT
>CAYUJH010000211.1:0-3503 GCA_964444995.1 uncultured Roseobacteraceae bacterium
TTGGGCAGGAACGCGATACACTTCAAAACATTTTAATACCCCATCCCGACACGCAAGACCCCTTGCTCTCGGCATCGGGGATATTGTGCGATACGCTCGCTAGTGGGCACGTGCGCCTTCGCCGGCCGTTGAATAGGTATCAAATGTCGTTTTCATTCCCGACACATGGCTGGAAAGCTGACTTTTCGCAGGCACTTTGGGATACCACGCGGCATACGGTACTGCTTTTTAATCCCGATAGCCTTGCGGGATACTGCCTAGCAGAAGCTCCTACACGCGAAGGGTTAGAAGTAGCGGGCAACTCCGCCCTGCTCGACCTCAAGACTGGTTCGTTTACCATACGCGGGATTCCCGGTATCCGCATTGCCAACGGATGGGTAGTGCCCACCGATGCAAAGCAAATTACGCTAGAGGGGAAAAAACTCCCTGTGCTCAAAAATGCTACACTGCTTTTGAATGCCTTTAGCCGCTATCACAAAGTTACCGATGCCGAAATAGAAATCTCCTCGCGCTTTGCTTATACGATTCGAGGGGGCGTATTTCATTACCAGAACCCAGAAGACGGAAAAACATATCGGTTCGAGGAGTATAAGCATAGTTCGGAGGTAATTAAGCGGTATGGCAGTTCGGTAGGGATTGTAACGGAAATAGATGTAAACGTTACTGCCAACGATGCCCTCTACCTCTACAACGGCAATCAGTTCAAAGGCAGTCTTCGTTTTATCGACTCCTCTCCTACTCCCTCTTTCTACGGAAAAGTTCGGCAGCCGGCTAGTAAGAAATGGCAAAAATATCGCTTAAAGAACTGGTAACTCTGTGCCTTTTTAGGCTATTCTAGGTTGCTCTCCAAAAGTTCTAACTGCTCATTGATGAGCAGGTGTATCACCTCGCGCTGTTCGAGTTGATTTATATCGCACTCGCCCTCAAAACCTACAACTAACACCCTATCGGTATCGAGTTTTAGCGTGCGCGTAGCAAAATATGCACGCTTTGCCTCCAAGGTGCGTTGCGCTAGAAAAGTACCCTGTTTGCTCAACGCAATCAGGCGTACGTGTACCTGCTCGTCGGCGTCGTGCCCGGGCTGATTGCACACCAGTACGTACCGGTCGGCAAACTCTACCACGTCTGTGAGTTCGCCTTGGAACGGTAGGCGGAATTTCCAAGCGACCTGCCCGCTGCCGTCGAACTGCGTTACCACGACCGCGTGGACATCTTCTTCCTCCGCGTCTTGGGCGAAACGCTCCGAGGCGGCGGGCATAGAAGATGCGTCGCTTGCATTGCGCTTCGACCATTTTACAGTTGTCGTGGCTTCCGAAGAGGAAATTTTGCCCAACGAAGCCGCCAAATAGACACGTTGGTCTTGCTGTTTGAGCGTCATTATTTTGCGCACATCGTGCGTAGTTTCAAACGAGAAGGTGTCTTGGGCTACGCCGTTTGAATCGAGCGAAAGCCATAATTTACGCGCATCTTCTGCAAGGCCATATTGTAGAATAGCCAAGCAGCCCCCCTCTTGGTTGGAGGCAAGTGCTACGCCTTGGCTGTCGTAGGGTTTTCGGGCTGCATCAAATTGCTTTTCGGCCATTTTTATCCATACTACCTGCTCGCCAACCACACGCGCCACAAAGCCTTGTTTACCTTGCTTTTTCTGATAACCGGTTAGATAGTAGGTGTCATTGGCTTCTTTGAGTAGGTGTGTAGTAACGTAGTCGCCTTCTTGCACTACGAGGGAAGAGGGCTGCTCAAAGAGCGGCAATACATACGACCCGTGGCGCACATAGCGAGGCAGGTGCTTCAAGGCAATATTTTCGTAGAGGAGTTGGTCGCGGATGCGCAACTCGCAATAGGCTTGGCGGGCATGAATGTAGTTGAGTTCTTTTTGCAAATGAGCGCGAAAATGCGTTTGGTCGTCGTAGGAAGGAGTCAGCAACTGAGCCATGTATGCCCAAATAGCTTCCTGCTCAAGCTGTGTGGTTAGCGTATGCAGTTGGCGTTCTAAAGCTACGGCTTGCGCTTGCAAACGGTAGTAATAGGCAATAACCTCCTTCGGTTGGTACTTGTAATTAAAAAACAACTTTTCGCTGTTTAAACTCCGTGCAAACTGTGCGCGTGCACGCTGGTAGTTTAGCCAATCGGGTAAAAAAGATAGGTCGGTAAACGCCCACTGCGCTTCAAACTCGGCAAGGGTGGGCAACGCAGGCCCGTTGTCAAGGGTAAGCAGGGTATCGGCTTCTGCGGCGGCTACGTGCGCGGCTAGCTCGTCGAGCAACTTGCTTGCTTGGCGATATAGGGGCATGGCTTTGTGGCGTACTTTTTCCTTGGCTGCACACCATTTCTCAAAATCGAACAGATATAAGGTATTTTTATCGAGTATTTCCGCTGTAGGCTCGTTGGCTTCTGCTATGCTAGCGGTGGGGTATAAGGAGGAGGTTGCTTCAGCAAGGAAGGTTTCAAAGTCGGCACGTGCGGCAAGAAATTCATCGGCCAACGGACGAACGGTTTCTTGGAACGAAGCCTCTGAAAGTACGGCAAGGTGCACCGGTTTGCCCTGTTGCTTTTGCAAGCCTTCATAGCGGTTTTGTATGTGCGCATAGCGCGCAGTAGCTCGAGAGAATAAGCTATCCAATTGCTTGATTTTCAGTATTTTTTGCTGCAAAACTTGCTGCTGCGCTACAAGGTAGGCGCGTATTTCGTCCGAAGAGCCTAAGGCTGTAGCAGGCAGAAATTTTTCGTAATAAGAGGCATACCGGCGGTGGGTCTTCCGTGAGAAGTGCTGCAGGGCATATCCGAGATGTGTCAGAGCGGAGTCTTGGTAGCTCATATAGGTGTCTGCCTGCGCCCATGTAGCGGCGTGCGGAGCGGCGGCATATCGGTACGCCTCAGTGAGCAAGAGCGCCCAATGCGACCCAGGGTTTTCTTGGTCTTGTAAAAGGGTTTGCAGCTCGCGGCGAGTGTCGAGCGGTGCTGCCTGCATGGCAGCTAGCCACTCGGCGGGCGAGCGTTCTTCCAAAGCGGCTTGCGCGCAGACTTCTAGGCATCCTACGGATAAAAAAATAATAACTACCAACCCCAGACGCATATTACTTTTAGCGATACAAACGAAAGGGGCACTTCGGGGAAGTACGTGCAACATACTGTTTTATTTATACTATGTACTGAGAAAACGCTCCCAATCGTGGGAGAATTTAAAAATATTATATAACTTTTTCTTGAAAAAATCCAACTGTATGCACTTCCAAAAAGAAGGATAAAGGAAAAAGTCATGCAAAAGATATTGGGTACTTTGGGGCTTCTACGCAGATTAGCCCCTATAGGTTGCACCTTTGCTTATCGCGCGCAAAGGATTTGGGTAACGCTAAATGGTATTAGGCGTTTACAAATTTGAGAAAAAAATATGATTATTTGAAGATTCTGGAAAAAATTCACCGAACGTTCACGCGCCTCTTAGCGTAGGAATCATCTTGTTTAGGGCTGTCCTTTTTTGAGTTCACTCCTAAGTTGTTTTA
>CAYUJH010000212.1:0-3499 GCA_964444995.1 uncultured Roseobacteraceae bacterium
CGCGCCGCGCATTGGTAACTCCCCACGCGATGGAGTCGTTGAAGCCGATGATTACATTGGGCGCGCCGGGCAGTGTAGCCCCTTTTACGTGTACGCTTGGCGAACTAAGCTGCATGACAAACCAAATGGACGGAAGGTTAAGCTGCAAATGCGGGTCGCTGCACAAAATCGGGTGTCCGTTTTGGGTTTTCGCGCCGCTGACTGCCCAGTTGTTACTGCCGTTGTCGGGGTCGGGGTCTTCGGCTTTTTCGCGCGAGATAAGCTCGGCAGGGAGTGTGCCTTCGGGCGACTTGACGGGCAGCGGCTCAAACTCCCACGCTCCGGCCTTGTCCACCACAGGGTCGGCAAGGGGCGAAGGCGCATCGGGGTAGAGCAAATCGAACATTTCTTTGCCCATACTTTTGAGCGCGTTGGTGTATTCGAGGTCTTTATCGCCAAAAGCAAGGTCGTTGGCCATATACTTTAGTAGCAGCGCGCTTTTGCGGAGTGTCCATGGCTCGGGCGTGTAGCCGAGCAACTTGTATTCGAGGGGGAGTTGTGCATAGCCTTTCAAACTGCCGATATAGGCGTTGACCCCTTTGGCGTAGGCTTCGCCTAGCTGGTACATCATTGTATCTTCTTTGATACGCGCCAAGAAATTATCGGCAGCAAACCCTAGCCCTTTGCGCCGCTGCGTGCGGTCGAGTTCGAGCGCACGGTCAGAGGCGATAATCTCCGAAATGCGCCCGTCGGCCACATGGGTCTGAAACTCCATTTGCCACAGCCGATGTTGCGCCGTGAGGTATCCCTGCATGAAATACAAATCTGCATCGGTTTGAGCAAATACGTGGGGGACTAATAGGCTGTCGTACAACACCGTTACGTTTCCCTGCAAACCTTGCAAGGTGCTTTTTTCGAACGTGCCCTGCTTCATTTTACCTTCAGCATTTTGCCAGAAGCCATGGAAAGGGTCGAGAAATTTGCCCAAAGGAGGGACTTGCGATAGGGAAGGAACGAAAGATGGCGGCGACTCTAGTGCCCATACCAAAAGAGCCGTAGGCAGAAAAATCAGTAGAAAACGAACGTATTTCATGGAGCGATAATCTTGTAAGAGCGTAAAAAGTTGTGTATCCGTAGAAAGTGGCAGTAAATAACGGAAAAACAAACCAGACCTACAAAGCCTCTGTCGGTGCGTTTGTGCCGATAATGCGCTCGTTGAGAAAGCGCAGCGCATTTCCGTGTGCCAGCTTCTCAAGTTGCCCGGCCGAAAGCCCTTTGGCGGCAAGGGCGGCGAACAAGGCAGGGTACTTCGAGGCGTTCTCGTGTTCGGGGAAATAGAACGGGTTGCGGGTAGGGTCGGGCATATCGCCGGTGTAGAAAAAATCTGCGCCAAGGCATAGCGCGTCTGCGGCGAAAGAAAAACCGTGCAAAATATGTTCGAGCAGGTGTTCTGGGCGCGTCTTGTCCACATAGTCGCGCAGGAGCGTGATGCCGATAAGGCCGCCGCGCCGAACGATTTCCTTGGCAACGTCTTCGGGCAAATTGCGCGCATGTTTGCAAAGCGTGCGGAAGTTGGAGTGGCTGGCGATGATAGGCACGTCTAGCCCCTTTTTGTGCGTGTAGTCGAGCAAGTCGCGTGCGAGCGCATCGCTCGTGTGCGAAAGGTCAATCGCAACGCGCTTGCCGGCAAGGTATTCCAAAAAAAGTTCGCCGTCGCGTTTTAGCCCTGTGGTGGCGTAGTTCCCACCTCCGAACCGGTTTTCCAAGTGGTGCGTAAGGCTGATGTAGAAAATGTGCTTGGCCTGTGCATGTGCAGCGTCGAAGTTCCGGAAGGCATCGTCGAGCGGGGCACGTTCCTCGCAAAGCCCCGACATGTTTTCAATCGCCAAGATAGCCTGTGGCGTGGGCGTTTGCAGCGTATGCGTAGGGGCGAAGGGGGCAAATGTGCCATCGCTTGTGAAGTTGCAAAAGATTTTCACTTGTTTGTTGCCTGCTGTTGCACTACCTTTTCCCGTTTGGGTAAACACGGCCATAGTCTGCAAGACTACCTTGCCGGCTTTTAAATAGGGCAAAGAAGCTCCCATGTCGGGCATGTGCGCTGTAGCTTTAGGGCGCGACATTAGGTAGTGTAGTAAATCGCAGTGTAAATCAATTACTGGTAAAAAAGCCATATCGTTCATATCTTCGTTTCGTTTTTAGAGTATATTAGGAGAATGAAAGGAACTAAGTATATCAGTAGTCCCGAAAAAACGGGAATGCCTAGCCGTATTACATGTGTGGTTGTATGCGGACTAATAGCGTTTTATGGTGCGATGTGTTTCTCTGAGGCAAACGCACAGTCGGCTACTGCCGCACAAAAGTATGATAATTTGGAGAGAGTAGAGGTGCGCTCGTACCAACCGACCGCGCAAGAGCTGCTCATACAGATGGACTACGGAAAATACCAAGTGTTGAACCCCACTGTGTTTGATAGCCTCGCCCAACAGAATATTGTAGAAATTCGGCTTGTTTATACCGACCACCCCGTGGGGCGTTCGTTTCAGGTGCTCAATACCAACCGGCTCAAGACGCTGCAACGCTACTACGAAGGTATCTTTGCACGCAAAGATGTACGTTGGTACATCGTCAAACAGACGCATTGCCCTTCGAAAGAATTGGCGCGTAGCTATTTTCACGGTTTTGCTATTACGGTAGCTAAATCACCAAAAAGTACGCCAACACCCACCACAACGCCCACAACTCCTGTAGTTACCACCGAGGATAAAACGCCCGAACCCATAGAACCAGACCCCGTGCGCCGCGTAATGCAGCAGATACCTCGCGCCGACCGCATGTATCTCTCTACGGGCTACGATACCGTCTCTTTGCAGGTAATTCGGCGCAACCACGACCAGTGGGGCAATTACATCGTTACCGTAAGCGATTGGACTTCTAGCATGTATCCCTACACTACCCAAGTGCTACGCTGGCACCTCGAACACGAACAAAATAGCAAGATTCGCGACTTCGTATTCTTTAACGACGGCGACAAAAAGCGCGATATCGAAAAGAAAAAAGGTAAGGTAGGGGGAATTTATAGCATCCAGGCCGACTCTGTGCCGCAGGTTATCGCGCTCATGAAATTTGTGCGCTCTATGGGCGACGGGGGCGACATCCAAGAAAACGACATCGAAGCGTTGCTCTGGGCGATGGAAAAGTATCCCCAAGCCGACGAGTTCGCCTTCATTGCCGACAACAAAAGCGACATGCGCGACTACTCCATGATGAGCAAAGTGAGCAAAGACCGACCCGTGCGCATCATCCTAGGCCGGCTTCCCGAAGAAGATTTCGCCTATCTCAACCTACAATATATTGATTTAGCATTGCACACAAGAGGTTCTATCCATACTTTCTCCCACGATTTTTACACCAAAGAAGAATTGACCGAGTTGCGCAAAAAAGTAAAACAACTTAGGAGCGAACTCAAAAAAGGGCAGCCCTAAACAAGATGGTTCCCACGCCAAAAGGCGCGTGAACGTTC
>CAYUJH010000213.1:0-3471 GCA_964444995.1 uncultured Roseobacteraceae bacterium
TCTAACTGGGCAAAGGCTATGTCGGATTCCTGAGCGGGGATATAGCTGCTGTGGGGGTCGAGCTGGCCGAGCAGTTCGCGTATTGCGTTTTCGGTAAGGCGGTCTAGGTTCACCGTATCCACATAGTAACGCTCTATGTAGTTGAGCACGTCGCGGAACTTTTGCACGTTGCCCGTTGTGCCGCTGCCATATTTAAAACGGCTTAAAAATTCACTGCCTATGAGCATACCGAGTGCCATGGAAAGGGCAAGAAGCAGGGGAAGTCTTACTTGTGTAGCGTTCACGTGTGGAGGGGAAAAATTAAGTGAAAAAACTAGCCTACGCACCGTATGCGCGTAGCGAACAACTACCGAGCTGGTTTCCGAAAGAGAAAGCCTTGCTCGTCGCGCCGCTCTTCATAGTCGATCATAACATCGAGTAGATAGAGTAGATGCCCCTTTTGCAGGGTGCAGGGAAACCCAAAGGCGGTCTGATAAATGGTGTCTTGCGCTTTGGGAGTATCGAAGGCAAGAAAAAAGGTTGCCCCGCCACATCCCCCACCTTTTACTCCTACGCGCAACATATAGTTGGTGGGGATATTTTTGTGGGCGATGATTTTTTTAATCTCTTCGGCAGCGCGTTCGGTAATTTTTATCGGAATGTTTTCCATAAAATGTGCGTGTAATCTTCGATAATTGCAACTCCTTTTCTAGGATAGGCAAACATACGGCGCATTGCGTAGTTTCTCTTCCTTGAACCTTTCCCTTTCAAACAAATAAATCTATACTATATGTTTAAGTAAGTTCAATTTTCGACCCCATTAGTTCAGAAAAATGCAAAAGTACTTCGACCTCATTGACCAAACGTTCTACTTTCCTGACAAGGATTTCTCGTTGAAAGACAACGAGTTAAAGTACCACGATGTGCCACTTATGGAACTTATCAGGCAGTACGGAACGCCCCTGAAGGTTACGTATCTTCCCAAGATTACCGAGCAAATCAACACGGCCAAGTACGTGTTTCGCAAGGCGATTGAACGGCAAAACTATGCCGGCGACTATATCTATTGCTACTGCACCAAATCGTCGCACTTCAAGTTCATTGTTGCGGAAACGCTCAAGAATGGCGTACAGTTGGAAACCTCTTCCGACTACGACATCGCCATCGTCCGAAAACTCTACGAAGATGGGCTGATTGCCAAGCGCAAGTTTATCGTGTGCAACGGCTATAAGCCCGATAGCTACAAGGCCTCTATTTCTGAGCTAATTAATCAAGGATTTCACAACTGCACGCCCGTACTCGACAACCTCGACGAGTTGCAGTACTACAAGGACCACGTTACCGAACCCATGCAAATTGGTATCCGTATCGCTGCCGACGAAGAGCCGGACTTCGACTTCTACACCTCGCGCCTCGGGATTCGCTACAACGACGTGCTGACCATCTATAAAGAGCAAATTGAAGGTAATCCGAAGATTCGCCTTAAAATGCTTCACTTTTTTATCAACTCGGGCATCAAAGACACGCAATATTATTGGGCGGAACTGCACAAGTTCATCGAAAAATACTGCGAACTCAAAAAAATCGCGCCCGAGCTAAGTATGCTCGATATCGGTGGTGGCTTCCCCATCAAAAACACCCTCGCGCACTCCTACGACTACGAGTCTATGGCCGACCAAATCGTGGAAAACATCAAAACCATTTGCGACCGCTTCGGCGTACCAGTGCCCCACCTCATCACCGAGTTTGGCAACCACACCGTAGGCGAAAGCGGCATGATGCTCTACTCGGTACTGGGTCAGAAACTCCAGAACGACAAAGAAATTTGGTATATGATTGACGGCTCGTTCATCACTCATATTCCCGATACGTGGGCCAAAAAGCAGAAATTTGTCATGCTCGCCATCAACCGCTGGGACGCAGAGTACCAAAAGGTCTATCTCGGCGGCCTCACCTGCGACAGCGACGACTACTACAACTCGGAGTACCACAGCATGAACGTATTCTTGCCAAAACTCTCACCCACCGAACAGCAGTATATCGGATTTTTCCACACGGGCGCGTACCAAGAAACGCTCGGAGGTTACGGAGGGATTCACCATTGCCTTATCCCTTCAGCGCGGCACATCATCGTGCAAAAAGATGCCGATGGAAATTATACCCACCGAATGTTCCGCGAGCAACAATCTGCCGACGAGATGCTTTCTATTTTAGGGTATTAAGCAGAAAAAGCAAAGAAAAAAAGCCACGAGCACTTGAACAAAAGATGCTCGTGGCTTTAATTTTTTGAGAACACTTCGTTATCTGTGTGTACCCTCACGTAAATCACTTATGTTTGCCGTGTTATTTTGTCCTTCTATGTCTATTCCTTGAACGCTGTAACATTCGATAGTATCCTATTTGCGGGAAAGTGCGTCCTTTGGGGACTCATCGCGCTAGTTTTAGCGACTGGCTGCCAGACCCCTACCACTGAACGCAGCCCCGAAAATGCCCTGCTCGATGTGCGTACCCACGACCTGCGCCGCGAAAAAATAGGCATTGTGGGCGATTACCACTTTGTATGGGGTGCATGGGTATCTCCAACGGACATCCGTCGCGCAGATGCGTTTGCCTACGTGCCCGCTCTTTGGACTTCCTACCAAGCGAAGGGTATCCCTACCGAAGCATATGGCAAAGCTACGTATGCTGTGCGCCTGCTCCTGCCCGACATTGGCGAACCGCTAGGACTTGAAACGCCGGAAATGCCCACCGCTTCTCGCATATTTTTGAATGATTCGCTCGTAGCAACCATTGGCGAACCGGGTACCGATGCCTCCTCTACACTGCCGCGCACACAGCGTGGCATCTATACCATCCCGCAGCATCTCCTCGCCGATACGCTACAAATTACCTTTCAGATAGCCAATTTTAGGGTAAACAGCGGTGGTTTTTGGCAAAGTCCCTCGGTAAGCAGCCTTGCACTGCTGCAAACGCAGTGGGAGTACAGCATCTACGCGGATTTCTTTTTGCTAGGGAGTATTTTTATCATAGGGCTTTACCATATTGGCTTGTATTATGTGAGAAAAAATAGAAAGCAAGAGCGTTCGGTACTTTTTCTCGCGCTCTTTTGCTTCGTGATTTCACTCCGAATTCTTACATTCAGCAACCTGTATTTCGTGAATGCCTTCGTAATGCCCCAATACGCATGGGAAGTGCGAGAAAAACTCTCGTTTCTCACGTTTACGATTGCTGTGTTGCTGTTTATCAGGCTGATGCGCTCACTGTTCCCCGTGGAGTTTCCCAAGCGCCTTCACCGCCTGCTGGCCTTTACATTTGCAGTGTTTAGCGCAGTGATTTTGTGCACGTCGAGCCGCATATTTTCCTACATGCTTACGACGATACAGCTTGTTATGCTTCTTGCCCTGCTTCAGGGCGTTTATACTATCGTACTGGCCGTTTGGCGTAGGCGCGAAAGTAGCCGGTCATGAAGTAGGAGGTGATGTAGTTGCTCGC
>CAYUJH010000214.1:0-3396 GCA_964444995.1 uncultured Roseobacteraceae bacterium
TGCTTTGTAGAGGTCTTGCTGGTCTTGCTCGGCAATTTTACCCTCCAACAATAGCCACACCGCATAATAAAAATCATTTTTTCCTCTTTTTTGCAGTCTTTTGGCTACTTCGCGCGCTTTTGCATACTGCTTGTTTTCGATAAGCACCCGCGCATAGTTGACCGCAAACCAAAGGTTGTTAGGGTACTTGGCATCGAGCTGTCGCAGGTAGGTAAGTGCCTTGAACGACTCCTGCTCGTAACGGTCATAGATAATGATGAGGTAGTTTAGGGCTTCGGGCACGCTAAACATTCCTTCTCTGGCTACCTTTTCAATTTGTTGCAAGCCAAGCGCCTTATCGCCAGAGGTAAACACCCATGCAAAAGGCTTATAAATGGGAAATTTTTCGGGATAGGCTTCGCGGAAATAGTTGTACAAGCCCACTATGAAGTAAAATTCTACAAACGAATTGGTATATTCTTTGGCTTTTTTGAGGTCTTTGTACACGCGTTGCGCCTCGCCAACTGCCTTGAGTTTCTGCCCACTCGCCGAGTAGTACCGCATAAGCAAACCACTATTGGTGAGCCGAAAAAAAAGTGCCTCTATGTTGCTTTCGTCTTGGGCAAGTTGCGCATCGGCGTACTGCAACGACTGCTCTACCAAAGCGATGTATTGCTGATAGCCCTCACTCGAAAAAGAGGTGGGCATATGCTTCCAAAACAAGAGCATCCCCTCAAGAAATGGGCTTGCAGGGTGCTGAGGCAAGTGTTTTTTAAGGGCTGCTATGTGCACCTGTGCCGAGTCGAACTGCCAGTCGTACAAAAAGTAGATGGCGCGTTCGGCGTGCAAGGTGGCGCGTGCGTTGTTGGCTAGGCGGGGCGATGGCTGCGCGGCTGCATATAGAGAAAAACTCAGGAGGAACGTAGTTTGTAAGAAAAAAAAGCGTGTAAGCATACACAAAAACGAACAGTTAATACGCATAGATAAAAAGGAATGATACTGGCACGAAACAATCATTTTCTGTTTAGAGTTTACTCTTCGTGCTACGCGTACTTTGCATTATGCTGCAAAATAGCACACTTTTCACGCGCAGACAGAACGCGCTATCTCACAGACTCGGCACTGACTTTAGTATTTTTAAGCAGTTCGGGCACTGAAATCGGTAGATAGTTCCTGTTTGTGCATTTTTTTTGTACGCCTTCGGGGCGTTCACACGACATTGAAAAAAAACTAGCCTCTTGGCTTTTACGCGCAGACAGAAGGCACCGTACAACTAACAAACTTTGCCCACGCCCAAAACGGGCACAAAGGTATTTTTTTTTATCTATCATACCCTGTTTCCTGTGAGATTACGACTGATATTTAATCTGAAAAATAAAGGCGGCATATTGCCTTTCCATCACCAAAAGCTCGTAGCAGCCTTTGTACACGACCTCATTGGCGAATTTGGTAGCAATTTTTACAGCTTTTCGGGCGTAAAAGGGCAAACCAAAGTAGGGCGCGAGGGGCTTCAGTATTTTTCTAAGAAAGTAACGATTGTCTTTTCGTGCGTAGAGCCTTTGGTCGCCGAGCGGTTGCTGGAGGCGCTTGCCAAGCGCGACCACGTAGTGCTTGGCAACTTACTGCTCGAACCCGACAGCATAGAGGAAGAATTCTTGGCCACTGATTTTGAGGAAAGAACAGCTTTTTTGTGCATCTCCCCTATTGTCCTGCTGCGTACGCCCGATAATATGGTCAATAAAGAGTTTATCCACCCTTCGATAGACCGCTTCTCCGACCTGCTCTACGACTCCACGATGGAGCGCATGGAGCGCTCAGGTGCTTACACGCCCGAGGAAATCACCTCGTTCTATAAATTTCAGATACTGCCCGACTACGCTTATCTCGAAAAAATCAGCCGCGCCTCCAAGAAATTTGCGCGCATTTATTCGCTTATCATAGAAAAAGACGTAAAAGAAGTGCGCGGATACACCTTCCCCTTTACGCTCTTCGCGCACCCGAAAGTGTTAAATTTTTTGTACTACGCCGGCATTGGTGAAATGACGCAGCACGGCTTCGGCATGATTGACCTAGTGGCCAAAGACCTAATAAGCCGCCAAGTAATGCGCGAAGTGCGAACATTTAAAGAATAAACGGAGTAGGCGAAAAACAGAGAATAAATATCAGCAAAGAGAGCCAACCGATGAGTTTGCGCTTGGTATCGAGCGGCGCGTCGTGCAGAGCGGGTGGGTGGTAAATCCCGAGCACGCGCCCAATCAGGAAACCAAACAACAGCCAGCCGGGGTAGCCTTCTACGGTGGGGAAAAATGAAACCGTCAGAAATTGGGCCGTATAGATGCCCATTGCCAAGGCCGCTACGTGCCACGGGTCGGGAAATGCGCGCCGAAACGTCCAGAACAGATACAACACGTACACCGGACTGTACAAAGCAAGCGTATCAAGCGGCTCGGCGGTGGAGAAAAGGCCTAAGCCAGCAAAATAGATAAAGCAGACAAACAAGCACAGCGAGGCAATACGGTTGCGCTTATAGCCGATAAGCCCATACAAAATGTGCCCTCCGTCGAGTTGACCAATCGGGATAAGGTTGAGCGCCGTGAAAAAGCACGCAAGAAATCCTGCCAATAAATAGGGATAATGAATCATTTCTTGGGGAGGCGGGATGAGGGAAGGGTCTTCCACTACGGCGTATTTGAAAAACTCGAACAGCAGGTTAGTCCCTAGGGCAAAGGCAGCACCTTCGGGCACATCGTCAAAGACATATTTGGCGTAGTCGGCACCATGCACGGCATATTCAGGATGAATCGCGAAAACATACTCTATAGGGGGCAGGTGTGTAAAACCATAATAAATTACGCCCACCGCCAACACGAAGCCTGCCAAGGGCCCTGCCACGCCCACATCGAAAAATTCTTGGCGCGAGCGCAGTGGGCTTTTTATCTGAATGAAGGCGCCCATAGTCCCTATGCTCGGCCCAAGCCCGAAGAACCACACCGGAATATAGTAGGGCAATGTTACCTTGAGATGATAATACTTCGCCGCGAAATAGTGCCCGAACTCGTGCGCCGTTAGAATAGCCAAAAAAGGCACGGAATAGTGCAAGCCTCCGAGCATTTCTTCCCAAGTCAGGCCGGAAAACAAAAACGACTTGCCGCTTATCCATTCCGCCCCTGCGAAGGTGGTGCAGACAAACGTGGTCAGAAATAGCCCGACATGTAAAAGGTTCTTTGATTTTTTCATACAATTATGTCCGAAGGTCTTCCCCTCGATGGCAAATATATGCCAAGATTTAGTTGGCTTGCGGATTTTCTTGTGTTGATTTCCCTAATTTGCAGCGCGATTTTTCTCAAATAATCTCAAAAAAAGAAAATTATACCAAGATTCATTTGATTTAAGGATTAACATGATTTGGTTTGCTTG
>CAYUJH010000215.1:0-3370 GCA_964444995.1 uncultured Roseobacteraceae bacterium
TTTGCACTCTTTTTTTCTGTTGGAGTGCCTACGCGCAACAAAAACTCGACCGCGTTCAACTCCTTAAAGACCTTAAAGTGCTTGCCTCCGATGAGTACGGAGGCCGCTTCCCCGGTACAAGTGGCCATGCCAAAGCACGTGCCCACATCACCAATCGCTTCATAGACGCTAAATTGCTCCCCTTCGACGGGAATTATACGCAGACGTTCACGTTCCAGAGCAAACGCGCAAACAAGGAACTTATCGCCCACAACATAATCGGTTATTTGCCCGGTAAAAAAGACCCGAACCGCTACTTGCTCCTAATGGCGCACTACGACCACTTGGGAACCAACGAGAAGGGAAAGATTTTTAATGGCGCGGACGATAATGCCTCGGGCGTAGCAGCACTGTTGGCTTTGGCCGACTATTTTTCCAACCATCCGCCAGAGTATTCTATCATTTTTCTTGCCGCCGATGCCGAAGAGCACGGACTCATCGGTGCTACGTATTTTGCCGACCACGCCCCCATCAAAATTGAGCAACTTGCCGTAGTGGTTAACATGGATATGTTGAGTATCAGCGATAAGAAAGAAATTGTAGCCTGCGGCACGTACCACTACCCGTTTCTGAAACCTTACATAGAAACAGCAGCGACCAATCATACAAACTTACAGGTACTATTCGGGCACGACCAACCCAAAGAAAATGGCACTGGCCTTATGGACTGGACGACGGCTTCGGACCAAGCCGCCTTTCACAACAAGCAAATTCCCTTTGTGTATTTTGGTGTAGATGACCACGCTCATTACCACCAGCCTACCGATACGTTCGAAAATATCCATCCCGATTTTTTTGTGGGGGTAGCCAATTTTGTGCTCGATGCGGTCTTGGGCTTCGATACCAACCTACCTGCTATCATCCAAGCAAAAAAGACGGTCTTGCTGGAAGAAGTAAAATAATTCTTTAAAATAATCCTTATAGAGGAAGGTGCGAAAGTGCTTCGAGCGTCTGGGCGGTTACCTCGCTAAGTGCGCATACGTAGGCAATGCGGTACGCAACATGCAGCAACAATTCGGGCGACATATCGGTGTGCTTTTGCACCTTTATTTCTTTTTGTATCCACTGCGCGAGCGTATGCTCCCCCAATGGATATATCCACACCGAAGCAGGCAAGGAAACACTCCACCCGTTACCCACCTGTAATGCCTTTGTTTCTTCTACTAACTTGCCAATTAGCCGCGTGGGCAGAGGTTCATCCGGTATTTCGGGGGGCGATATTTGCACATCTTTTGCTCCACCCAGATGCAACTGCGCCAAACGCTCCCCGAAGCCCACCCACCGAAAAAAGTCGTTGCAGAGCGGTATCCGCGGCAGTTCCCGCTTCAAGTTTGCGGCAAACGTCTGCCGATACCCCCTATGATGCAACACGGCATAGACGTACAGATACACCTCTTCTTTGCTGATACCCCGCGCGTTTTCAATCCACTCTTCCCACCCTGCCCGTTGCTTGCCGATTTTCAAAAGCGCATCCTCGAACAACGCCAGATTTTGTTCGAGGCGCTCGAAGAGTACCTTTCGCTCTTGGGCACTTGCTTTAAGCAGGTGCAATTTTTCGCCGTATCGGTCTAAAATCTTGTGAAAAGCAGTTATTTTCTTTTCGTCTATTTTTTCCCGCACCGTGCGGGGCAGTAGGTCGAAGAGTTGCAAAGAAAATTTGTGAATTACGGGCAGATGTTTGCTGTCGCGGATGACGTGCTGCAAGGCCTCGTGCAAGGTCTGATTGAGCGTTTCTTCTGAGCTGTTTTTGGCGTTTTTTTCAAGTTTTTTGGTGTAAAAACTGCGTATGTACTTCAATGCCTCGTCGGTAATGTTGTCGGCAAGTTTGCCCGCTTCGGTTTCGGTCTGGAAAGGGAAATAGGCCGCGTATTTGCCTAATTCTACTGGGCTGGCGCGGTCGGTAAGGAGCGAGGAAACCTGCGTCTGCCGGACGTTGTGCACTCCTATCGCCGATTGTGTGAGGGGCAAGGGGTTTTCATGGGAAAAAGGATAGCCAAGCGTTTCCTTTTCGGCAGGGGGTGGCGCGTCGGTGCGGAAGATAGGTGGCAGTGCCGAGGGCTGCGTGGGGAACGCAAGCAGAGGCAGAAAATCCGCAAATTCTGCTACGTTGGGTTCGAGCCAATTTCCCTGCGCATCGCCTAGCAGTTCTTCAAAAGAAAGGCGGGTTGCTTTGTGGGGCAAGCGTACGGACTGATAAAAGATTTTTGCAGGCATCTAGCGTTTGTTTGTCATTCCCAATACGAAAAAGGGCAGCCCCTCTCCTTGTACTTCCACTACGTAAATGTGGGTAAATTCTTCTTCGAGCGACTTGCGTAGGCAGGCGTACCGCTCGCCGCGTGCGACGTCTTCTTCTACTACGTAGAGTAAACTGCCGCCGTGCGCAAGGCGGTCGGTTGCCCAACGAAAGGCTTTCAACACTTTGCTTGCGGCAGGTGCTTGGGTAAAATTATGGGCTAAATATGTTTGTTGCAAGCGCCGCTGCAGGTGCGGTGCGCTCTCGGCAGCAAAAGGCGAATAAAAGTGGCGTATATCACTGACTATCAGAAGAATATCTTTTTGCGTAGCTTCTAATAATGCGTCTTGCAAGGGGTTCTTGCTAAAAATGTCCATTTGCGGGGCAATGTGGTGGGCGGTGTCTTTGAACGGATTGAACCACCATGTTTTTACCTCCGGCAGGAGTGTACGGGCTAGCAAGTACTCCGTAAAAATGGGCGTATAACAACTTTCAATGCCTTGTAAATCAGGCATGTGCAACTTTCCGAAGGGGTTTAGCCACGACTCCGCAGGAGGCAAAGGCAGGGATAGCAGAACGGAGTGCAGCAGTCCGCTGGGTACACCCTCTTGCTGAAAGGCCGACTTACCGTAAAAAAGGCCTTCGAGCGTGTACCGCGCTAGGGTGTTGAAATAGCTAAAAAGTGATGTGTGCTTTTGCGCTGTATCTTTCTGTATTTCCGTAAAATAGACTTCGGCAGCGTCCAGTATTTTTTTAAGTGATTTTTTTTGTGCGAACGCTTCGGCTACTTCGGCAAAATAGCGCGCTACGAGCGGGTCTTCGGCAGGTACCTGCTGTGCTGCGGACTTTGCCGCACTTCGGAAGAGCAGATACTCGGTCAGTGCCTGCGCGTAGAGCCTTTCCGGTTCTTTTTCGGTGAGGTACTTGGCATATTCCCATACAAACTGCTGACTGCTATCGGCTGCGAGGCGGTGCGCGCCTATCTCCGAAGAAACGCCTTTGAAGAGTGCCTTGCTGAGGTCGGCCAGTGCCGTTTTGTACGAATATGAGGTGTTTTCAGCTTTCACGTGTGCGCGTGCGTAGAAAATAAGGTGTTGG
>CAYUJH010000216.1:0-3366 GCA_964444995.1 uncultured Roseobacteraceae bacterium
ACTGCCCTTGAGGTACTTGGCGAAGCTGACCCTGAAAAATATCCGTTGCAACCCAAAAAGCACTCGTTCGAATTTTTGCGAGAGATAGCTCACTTGCGCCCGCGCACCAGTACAATTAGTGCCGTGTTGCGCGTACGTCATGCCGTAGCGTATGCCGTACATACGTTTTTCAACGAAAAGGGCTTTTTCTATTTACATTCGCCCATTATCACAGGTTCCGATGCCGAAGGGGCGGGTGAAATGTTTCGGGTAACAACCCTGCCACCCCAAAACCCACCCACGAAAGAAGATGGTAGCGTGGATTTTTCGCAAGATTTCTTCGGAAAAGAAACCAACCTGACCGTGTCGGGGCAGCTCGAAGGAGAAATTGGCGCGCTCGCCCTTGGGGAAGTCTATACCTTCGGCCCTACGTTCCGCGCCGAGAACTCTAACACCACGCGCCACCTCGCCGAATTTTGGATGATTGAACCCGAAATGGCATTTTACGACCTGAAAGACAACATGGACTTGGCAGAGGAGTTCGTGAAATACCTCATCAACTACGCGCTCACACACTGCGCCGACGACCTTGCCTTCCTCGAAAACCGCGCCGAAGAGGAGCAAAAAAGCAAACCGCAAAACGAACGCAGCGAACTGAAACTCATCGAACAACTGCGCTTTGTGGTCGAAAACACCTTCGAACGTATTACCTACACGCAGGCCATTGAAATTCTGGAAAATTCTGCCCCTCATAAAAAGAAAAAATTCAAATACCCTGTCGCTTGGGGCATAGACTTGCAGTCGGAACACGAACGATACTTGGTAGAAAAGCACTTCAAAGCTCCTGTTATTTTAACAGATTACCCGCGCAGTATCAAAGCGTTTTACATGAAACTCAACGACGACGGCAAGACCGTTCGGGCAATGGATGTACTTTTCCCCGGTATTGGTGAGATTATCGGCGGCTCGCAGCGCGAAGACAAGCTCGAAACGCTCCTCGAACGTATGGGCGAAGTGGGTATCCCCGAAGCCGAGATGTGGTGGTACTTGGAATTGCGCAAGTTTGGCTCTGCTCCGCACAGTGGGTTTGGCTTGGGCTTCGAGCGCATGGTGCAATTTATTACTGGTATGGGCAACATCCGCGACGTAATTCCCTTCCCGCGCACGCCCCACAACGCAGAGTTTTAGGTCAAAAAACTTAAAAGTATTGATTTTCAGCATTCTAAATACCCCCAAAGGAGGTAGTGCCGTATAAAATAAAAAAGACGTTCCCCTTTCAGGGAACGTCTTTTTTCTGTGTGTGCGGTGCGCCTATTCTTCGGGCATGAGCACAATGCGGATATATTCCTCGGTATCGAGGTATTTCTTGGCCAATTTCTGAAGGTCTTTCGCTGTGAATTTTTCCAAGTACTTGTCGTAGTCGTAAAATTCTTTGAAATCGCGGTTGTAAGTAGCCAAATTATTGACTTGGTTGAGCCAATAGCGGTTGCTTTCCAAATTTTCTTCGCGGCTGCGTTTCTGCTGCTCTTTTACTTTCTCTACGTCTTGCTGGGTAGGGCCGTCTTTGACGATTTTTTGCAGCTCGCCAATCGCTGCCTGAGAAAGAGTTTCTACAGTTTCAGGGCCACAGGGGAAGCTAATGTTAAATGAATAGCTTTTGTAAGGCAGACGACTTGTAGAAGCCGAAGCACCCACACCGTACACGCCACTTTTTTCCTCGCGCAATACCTCGATGAGTTTGATGTTCAATACGTCGGCAAGGGTGCGGAAGAGGTAGCTTTCGTAGGCGTCGCCGCCAAACTCGCCTGTGAAACGAATCTGCACGGTGCTTTTCGCGTCTGTTCCTTTGTTGACCACCTTATCTACTTTGCCTTTTGGCGGACGAATGCCCAAATCTTTGTACTGCTCTTTTTCCTCCTTTTTGGCAGGCAAACTACCGAGGTAGGTCGCTAAGAGCGGCTTCATATCTTCTACCTTAAAGTTACCCACAAATACAAAATGGAAGTCAGCCGCATTGGCAAAACGCTCTTGGTAGATAGGCAAAATACGCTCTAGTTGAATTTTATCCATCTCTTCGGGGCTAGGGAAGCCGCCTCCGCGCAGGTGATTTTGGCTCATGATTTTGCTCACTTCGTTGGCAAAGTAAAAATTCGGATTCGCCATTAAATTGCCAAATAGCATCTTATTGCGCTGAATTTGCGATTGGAACACGCCCTTGTCTTCGCGAGGCTGCGTAAAGGCGAGGTGTACGAGTTGCAGCATCGTTTCCAAGTCTTTTGGGGTACAGTTGCCGTTCATACCTTCGCTGTATGCACCAATGTATGCCGAAGCAGAGGCCGTTTTACCTGCCAAAAGTTTTTGCAAATCGGTCGCTGAAAACTCCGACACACCACTTTCCGACATCATGCCGCTCGTGTTCGAGGCGGTGAGGTACTCCTCGTCGCTATATAGCGAATGCCCCCCAAAGCTGCTGGCAGTAAATAGAATTTCGTCATTTTTGAACGTGGTAGGTAGTAAATACACCGTTACCCCGTTGGAAAGGGTGAGTTTTGTGCCTTTTATGGCTTCGATAGTTTCTTCTTTTTCTACTTTACCGGCTGTGGGCATTTTCGCCATAAGTTGCGCACCGGAAACCGCATCTTGGTAGGCAGCAATGTCGGCTTTTTCTACATCGTCGAGTAGCTGACGGATTTCAGCTTCGGTCGGATAGACTAAGCCTTCTTTTTCTGGCCCCATGACCACAACTACACGTCCTTCCTGACGAATCCATTTTTTAGCTAAGGCGTTGATTTCGGCCAACTGAATTGTAGGAAGAACTTTTTGTGCAAACTCATACTCGAAGTCAATGCCCGGAATAGGCTCTTCTTGCAAGTAGTGCTGCATATATTCGCGCACAAAACGGCGCGACTCGGTTTTTTCGCGCTCGTTGTAGGCGCGTTCGTAACGAGTTAAAAGGTTCTTTTTGAAACGCTCTAGCTCGCCAGCCGTGAAGCCATGCTTCCGCACGCGCTCATTTTCTTCTAACAGCGCACGCAAACCTCGTAGTACGCCACCTTCGCCTACAATCGCCGAAGAAGAATACTCGTTGGTGCCGCGCGAAATACCGCTACCGTAGCTTGTACCGCCAAAAACAAAAGGAGGGTCGGCTTGTTGGCGTAGCTCGTTAAGCCGTTGGCCTATCATACCGTTGTAGCACTCGTGTACAAGGTTTTGGCGCAGGTCGGCCATTGTTCCCTCTTCCTTTTCTTTTTTACCCTGCTTGTAGATAAGTTGTAGCTGAGTGAAAGAAGCCTCTTTGTCGGTCGCCGTAACGATATACGTTTCGTCGTGCATCGGCACATCGTATAGTTCGCGCTTGCGGGGATTCTCTACCAGCTTCATATCGGC
>CAYUJH010000217.1:0-3287 GCA_964444995.1 uncultured Roseobacteraceae bacterium
TTCCAAAAAACTGCCCGTTCCTAAAATACTTTGAAAATTGGTGTGTTTTTCGGGGTCGTATTGCTCAATACGCGTAGTATTTGCCGTTACGGGATACTCGATGAGGTACGGGGCAACTAACCCTACTGCGGGGCCTATCGCCGAAATGAGGTTCACCTGCACCCCTTGTTCGCGGGCCTTTTTGAAGAGAATAAACTCTCGGCCGTATTGCGGGCGGACGATGTATAAAAAATTCTGCTTGCCCGGCACGAAGGTACTGCCGGTGGTAAAGTTTTGGTAGCGCTGCTCCTTAGGATGCCGGATATTCACCATCTCGACCCCGAAACTGTGGTACATACGCGGCGAAAGTGCGCGGGCATACTTGAACATTAACCCACCGATGAGGCCCCCGTTGGTATGGAAGTTCACCCCTGCGACAAACTCCGTTCGGTACAAATATCCCTCTGCATCTTCCTCTTGGGCAAACGATTGCGCTGACCAAAGGAACGCGCAGAGCGCGGAAACAAAGAAGAGAACACGTGTGCGACGCATGAGCATATAAGGTAAGGTAAAAGGTATTGACTTTGTAACCCAGACTTTAGTTTGTGTTACATTCATTTTTTCCAATCATTTAGAAGTAGCAACACAGACTTATCAGTGAATTTAATAAACACGCCGTGAAGTTCAAGGGTTTCACCCAACGATTCTTCAAAAAATGGAGGGGTACTCCGTGCGCATGTGCGCGACAAAGGCAGCTAAATTACCCGCAAACTCGCTCTGGCAGCGTTCGCGGAACTCGTTTTGCCGTTCGCGGTAATTTCGGTACGCGATAAAAAAAGCGTTGTTCGGTCGGTAGTTATCAAAATAGGTGCGATACACGTGCGAGTGAAACGAGAGCGAGTCGGGCAGGCGCGAAAGTTGTGCAATGAGCGAATCTTTTCGCGCCTGTTTGGTAGCGGTGGGCAGGTCGGCAGGGAAACTCTGGTAGAGTGCGTCGAGCTGTTGCGCTGCCTGCAATACGTATTGGCTGAACACCTTGCGGTCTTCGTTCTGTTGTACGTAGCGCCGATAGGCTACCGAGTTGCTGCCATATTTTTTTTCAAAGAACAGGCGTGTTCCTTCGTCGCCCACAAAGTCGGCGAGGTTCTCGTTGTAGGTAAGGTTATCTTTGATGAAGATAGTTCCGTGTGTGAGTTCGTGGATAATCAAGTTCACCAAGTCGCCCTCTTCTTTGTACAAAAAATTAGAGAGGATAGGGTCGTTGAGAATCCCGAGCGTGGACCATGCGTTTACCACGCCGAGCCGTGTATCTAGCCCCTCCGCCTTATAGCGGTTGCGGGTGCGCTCCGCACGGGGCTTGCTAAAAAAACCTTTGTACGAAAACGTGCCGAGTACCGGATACCGCCACGTTTTAGCCTTTAGCTGGAAAGGTTCGCAGGCAGTTAGTACCCACAGAATAGGCTCGCCTTGTTGGTCGTACAGGGAAGTATAACTGCCCGAGGGGCGTAGCCCTAGTTCTTCTACGGTAAACGCTTTTACCTCTTGTATCAGGTGGATTTTTGCTTTGAGCGAGTCGGGGAAGGCGGGGTCTTGCAAAAAAGTTTCGATAGGTTGGGCGTTCCAAAGCACCTTCGCCTGCCCATACGCCTGCTGCGCACCATAGATAAGTGAGGGCAGCTGAAAGAGTAGGTATATCAGCGAGGCGACCAACGCAAAACGCATGACGGAATATATGCGGTTTAGCCACCGCGCCCGCTTGGAGGCTGGTGGGTAGGGCATCCCGGAAAGTTTGGGGGCATAGGGGCGTTTGTCGTGAAAATACGCTTGAATTTTAGGGAGGTCTTCCTCGTAGTTGCCAGTAGGATAAAAGGTGGCGGCAATACCTACCTCTCTGCGCGCAAAGTCAATGAAGCCCATCGTGAGCGGTACGTTCGCCTTCACGGCGATGTGGTAAAATCCACTTTTCCACTCGCGAGTAAGCCCACGCGTGCCCTCGGGGGTAATTGCTACGGCAAACCGCTCGTGCGCGTCGAACTTCTCGGCCACTTGATCCACGAGCGAAGTGCGCTGACTCCTGTCAACAGGCGTTCCGCCCAGCCAATAGAAAATAAAGCCGAGAGGATGCTTGAACAGTTCTTTTTTTGCCAAGAACTTAGCGTAAGGCATACCAAGTAGATAACGCGACATAACAAGGATGATGAAATCCCAGTTGCTTGTATGCGGTGCCGTTACAATGACCGACTTTTGCAGGTCGCGAGGGTATTTGAGCTTGGCTTTCCAGCCAATAATCCAATAGATGAGCCGGAACAACGGCACAAGGGGGTGAAACATAGCTGCAAAACAAATAGGTGAGTTTATTGTAATATCCGTGGGCAGTTCATTTTCTTCAAAAGAAATGCCCTGCCAAAACTACGAAATTTCAGCACAAACTTGCGTGCTCTTAGCGCCACAACAAGCCAAGTTTGCCTAGCAGCCTTGTTTGTTGCGACAAAATGTTACTTTTGTAAAAAACAATGTGAACAAGTATGCCGAGCATTTTCACCAAAATCATACAAGGCGAGATACCTTCGCACAAAATTGCGGAAACCGCAGACTACTACGCCTTCTTAGACATTCGTCCCCTGCAAGAAGGGCACGTCCTCGTTATTCCCAAGCAAGAAGTTGACTATATGTTCGACCTCGACGACGCACTGCTCGCCGGCTTGCATGTATTTGCCAAAAAAATCGCCAAGGCAATCGAGCGCGCCATTCCTTGCGAGCGCATCGCCACAGCCGTTATTGGTTTGGAAGTGCCACATGCGCATTTGCACCTTGTACCCATTCGGAGCATGGCCGATATGAACTTCGCTAACCCTAAACTTCGGTTTAGCGACGAAGAACTTGCGGCAACCGCTGCCAAAATCCGCGCTCAACTCACTGACTAATCCTGAGAATTTTAGGGCTTTTGTATGAAAGATACCGACCCAACAGCGGCTAGTGCGCGTATAGAGATTCTCACGGCAGAAATCAACCGCCACAACGAGTTGTACTACCAGCAGGATGCGCCCGAAATCTCCGACCAAGCCTTCGACGCGCTCTTGAGCGAGCTGATTGCCCTCGAAGAAGCCTTTCCTGCCCTCAAAAAGCCCGATTCGCCCACGCAGCGTGTCGGAGGAGGCATTACCAAGCTCTTCCCCACCGTGCAGCATCTTTACCCCATGCGCTCCTTGGCCAACGCGTACGAAAAAACCGAGCTGTCGGCCTTCGACCAACGGGTGCGGAAAGGGCTGAATACCGAGGCAGACGTGGCCTATTTCTGCGAACAAAAG
>CAYUJH010000218.1:0-3272 GCA_964444995.1 uncultured Roseobacteraceae bacterium
TTGCGCATATTTTTACGCGAACTTCTTGCAAAGTACTCGATTTTTCACAAAGCGCGGCGCAATGGGTTTGCAAATGGGCGGGGCAGTGGCTTTGGCATACTGCACACGAAACAAGCAAAACACGGAAAGGGGAATCCGTAGAAGAATTCCCCTTTTGTGGAGGCGCGATGTGCTGCGCCGTACTACCTTGGTAGCGAAAAATTACTTTCTGATACCTAAATCTTTGATAATTGTACGGTAGCGGTTGATGTCCTGCTCTTGCAAATAACGCAAAAGGCTTCTGCGCTTTCCTACCAATTTGAGCAAGCCCAAACGCGTAGAGTTATCTTTTTTGTTCTTTTTCAAGTGCTCGGTAAGGTGCGAAATGCGGTGCGTAAAAAGAGCAATTTGCGATTCCGGCGAACCTGTATCGGTAGCTTGCTTGCTGAAACCCTTCTGCTCGAAAATTTCAGCTTTCGTTTCTTTCGTTAGATACATTGTTTTCTGATATAGTCAAAATAAAATTAAATCGAAATTTTTAAGGGCGCAAATCTACTCACTAACCTTCTCTTATGCAATAATTTACAATCTTTGTACTATGAATTTTGACGAAATTATTGACCGAGTTGGCACACATTCCCTCAAATGGGACGGCGCCGACCGCCTTCTGCACCGCAATTCGGAGAAAATGTGGGAAAGTCGCGATGGGTTCACGCTCCCACCCGACTTTTTGCCTATGTGGGCTGCCGACATGGATTTTTCCGCTCCTCCTGCGGTGCTCGCCCAGTTGCAAGCACGCACCACACACGGCGTATTTGGCTACTGCATTCGCCCGGAAAGCTACCACGAAGCCCTGCTAGCATGGCTGGCACGCAGGCAGCGCTGGGTATGCCGCCCCGAGTGGCTGTTGTACTGTCCCGGGGTCTTGCCGGCTATCAACCTAGCGATTGACACTTTCTCGCAAGTAGGCGATGCCGTGGTGATTCAGCCGCCGGTGTATTATCGTTTCGCGCAAGCTATCGAAAATAATCACCGTCGCGTAGTACACAACCCTTTGTTAGAAACTCCTTCCGGCTACGCGATGGATTTTGACCACCTGCACACACTTTTCGAGGCAGGAGCACGCTTGCTTATTCTTTGCAATCCGCACAACCCGACGGGTACTTCATGGTCGGCCGAAGTGTTACAGCAACTAGCTACGCTGTGCGTTCGCTACGGTGTAGTCGTTATTTCTGACGAAATTCATTCCGATTTAACACTGCCTACGCACCAACATACCCCTTTAACCTGTGTTTCCGAAGAAATCGCCGCGCAGACAATTACTTGCCTTGCCCCTAGCAAAACATTTAACCTTGCCGGCTTGCGCACAGCTACGCTTGTAGTAAGCGATGCCGAAAAACGAGAGGCGCTGCGGCTCAAAATTGCGCGCTTTGGGCTAGATGTGAGCAACGTTTTTGGGATGTTGGCCTTCGAAACCGCCTACCGCGAAGGCGACGCATGGCTCGATGCACTGCTGCCCTATCTGCAACAAAACGTAGATTTAGTGGGCGAGTTTGTAGCAGCAAACCCCGCACTCCGATGGGTGCGCCCAGAGGCTACGCACATGGCATGGCTCGATTTCCGTGGGCTAGGTCTTACGCCGGAAGTCCTCAAAGAGCGGCTAATTTTTGGTGCACGCATAGGGCTGAGCGACGGAAAAACGTATTTCGGCGCAGAAGGCGTTGGCTTTCAGCGGATGAACATTGGTTGTCCGCGTAGCTATGTAGCCGAAGCCTTGCAACGGATTGCCCAAGAGTTTTCTTTGAACGTGTAAAAAAAAGTTGTAGAGACAGCGCATGCCCTGTCTCTACAACATGTGCTATGCCTCTTGCGCGACTAGGGCTGCGCTTTGCCTCACGAAGTTGGTTAGCTCCGCACCGCTCAGCATGTTCTGAGAAAGCTGCGCAAGGTTATACACATACCGAAGCGTCTGCGTCTGTTTTTCTTCGTTGGTTTCTTTGAGCACCCGCGCGATGACCGCGTGGTTACCATTGACAATTACTTGCCGCTCGCCGGGCATACTCATGCCGCTACCAAAGCCCATGCCGTTCATTTCGGCCATTTCTTTCATGCGGCGCATAAATTCGGGCAGTACGATAGTTACCGGCATTTCTTCTGGGGTCATGCCCTCTACGGTAATTTCGAGGCGCTCGTCGTCGAGGGCTTTTTTGAACAGCTCGGAAAGTCGTTTTTTCTCGTCCTCGGAAAGCACCGAGCTGCGCTCCTCGCCTTTGTCGATGAGCTTATCGGCCAAATCGGAGTCCACGCGCTTGAGCGATACCTTCTCCTCGCGGCGCTCTACGTTGCCAATAAAATGATTGTCGAGCATCCCGTCGAACTTGAGAATGTCGTAGCCTTTTGCCTTTACCGACTGTATGTAGGCATCTTGCTTGCCGAGGTCGGAGGTGTAGAGCCACACGCGGTTGCCGTCTTTGTCGGTTTGGTTGGGGCCAATATGTGCGTTATACTCTTCAAAGGTATAGTGTTTACCTTCGAGGCTTGGGTAAAGAGCGAAGGTTTTGGCTTTTTCGTAGAACTTATCGTCGGAAATCATCCCGTATTTTACAAAAAGCCCTATGCTGCTCCATTTTTCCTCGAACGCTGCGCGGTCGGTCTTAAATAAGTCGCCTAGTTTTTCTGCTACTTTTCGGGTAATGTACGAGTTGATTTTCTTCACATTGCTGTCCGACTGCAAGTAGCTCCGCGAAACGTTGAGCGGGATGTCGGGCGAGTCAATCACACCGTGTAGCAACATCAAAAATTCGGGCACAATGTCTTTTACCTCGTCGGTAATAAACACTTGGCGCGAGTAGAGTTGTATTTTGTCTTTGTGAAGGGTAATATCATTTTTTACCTTCGGGAAATACAAAATACCTGTGAGGTTGAAGGGGTAGTCCACGTTGAGGTGAATCCAGAAGAGCGGGTCTTCTGACATGGGGTACAGCTCGCGGTAAAATTTGAGGTAGTCCTCGTCAGTCAGGTCGGCGGGCTGCTTGGTCCAGATAGGCGTCGTATTGTTGATGACCTTCTCTTCAAACTCGATGGATACGGGCAAAAACTTACCGTATTTTTCCAAGATGCTGCGCACGCGGTAGCTTTCCAAAAACTCCACAGACTCCTCGTTGATGTGTAGTACGATGTCGGTGCCGCGCTCTGCTTTTTCGGCCGAGCCAATACTGAAATCGGTGCTGCCTTCGCACTCCCAACGCGCCGCCTCCGCGCCTTCTTGGTACGATTTGGTGATGATTTCTACG
>CAYUJH010000219.1:0-3245 GCA_964444995.1 uncultured Roseobacteraceae bacterium
AGGGCCTGAAACCACGCGGTAATATCTTCTTTATGCAACATGTTATAATATAAAAATAAATTCAAAAGTTACGTGCAATCGCACTATAAGTGCTTGGCAAGGCAAAAGCCATGTGCCTCAATACCCTCTTTTCTGTGCCACTGACCATTTTACACCTCCCATAACCCACCGGCCGGGCATACGCGCACCCAAAATCTCTTCGTATTGGGTATTAAACAGGTTTTGTATCGTGCAAAATAATGAAACGCGCTCGTAAAAGGGCTTTGCTTCCACCGTCAGGTTTGCCACAAAATAGTTGCTACGTACCTCTGCGCCTATACGCTCCGCCAGCTCGGGGTCGCGGTCGATATAGTTCCCCAGCGCGACAACGTTCAGGTACTTTCCATAGTACCCTACTTGCGCATTCACATTGTGCGTAGGGTGGTTGGCAATATAGCGCGAAGGCTCATCCCCCGACTGCATGGTAGATAAATAGGCATAGCCCCCACTGAGCAAGAGATGTTGGTGCTCTGTACCGAGTGCAGCGCGGTGTTGTCCCTGCAGTTCTATCCCCCACGTACTCGCCGAAGCAACATTGAGCGCGTAAAAGTAATTTTCATTGGGCTGCAAGTTGGGCAAATTATCTATTTGGTTAGAATTGGTGAGGGCGTAGTCAATCAAATTGCGCGAAGTGCGGTAGAAAACCGTGCTATTGAACTGCGTACGGGGGTACGGCATGTAGTCGGCACCTACCTCGAACGAGTAAGACGTTTCGGCAAGTAAGTCGGGATTGCCCACATTGCGGCCGGGGGTAAGGTTGGGCAAGTTAAACGAGACAAACCGCTCGGTAAAATCGGCAGCGCGTACCGTGCGCCCCGCCGAAGCGCGCAGCGTATAAGCATCTTTGAAATATGAAAGACTCAGCTGAGGTAAGAATTGCAGCTTGTAGTTCTCGTCGTAGTCGAGGCGAGCACTTGCCACGCTGCGCAAGTTGGGCGCAAGGAAATGCGCATACACCGCATAGATACCCAGAGACAGGTCGTCGTGGTTGCCACGGTCAGTACTTTCGATGGCGCGTTGCCAAAACTGTGAACCTACCGCAAGTTGCCCTTTCGTGCTCACCGCAACCTGATGGTCGATGTTAATTATTGTGGAAAACATAGTATGTTCGTTGGCCGGAAAGGCAGGATTAAAAGTGAACACATCGCTGCTTTGCTTGTAGCCCATGTTAAGCTCGGTGGTATGCTTGCCTTTGCTTCGGCGCAACGATACCTGCGACGAGTAGCTATCGGTTTGCTCCACCGACTCGTCGAACGGGCTACGGGTGTAAAAATATTTCGCGCTAAAATCGCGGCGGTCGTAGCCTACGCGAGCGTATAGCTTCCATGCGTCGTTGATAAAATAAGCCACCGAAGCGGTATATGTGCGCAAATCGAAGTAGTTGCGAAACAAACTATCCGTACCGTTGACCAGAGCAAAGTTCGGATTGGGCAACTGCTCGCCGTCGGCAATATTGGCCTTCATGCCTGCTGAGAATTGTACTTTGCGCCCGCTTACTACCAGCCCTAGGTCGGAAAGGAGTAAATTATGCTGCCCTACGCCTACCTGCCCTCGTGTCGTAATTTCGGGTGCTGCAGCGCGCTGACTACTATATGTTTTGGTTTTGATATGGATAACCCCACCTACGGCATCGGGCCCGTACGAAGTGCTAGCGGGCCCTCGAATAATTTCAACCTGCTCAATTTCGGCAATCGAAACGGGTATGTTGTTGTTAAAATGTGCAGTGAGGGGGTCGTTGAGTCGGATATTATCTACCAATACGAGCACCTGCGAAAAGGTACTGCCACGCATCCCAAAGTCGGTCTGTACACCAAAGCCATTTCTGGCGTTTACGTTCAGGCCGGTTACAAAGCGAAGAAGCTCGTCGATAGAGTTCACTGGCAAATCGGCAATTTGCACCGCATTGAGTACCGTAACGCTTTTACCGCTTTGCGGAATAGTGCTTTCAAGCCGCGAGGCCGTTACAGTTACCGAGTCGAGCTGGAGCAGGGTTTGCCCCCATGCCATCTGCCCGCCGAGCCATGCGACAGAGATACCGCATAGCATGTGTAAGATTACTTTTTTCATACCTGATTCCTCGTTTTTTAGTGTTTTTGCAGAAGAAGCCGCAAATATAGCAGACTCTTGCAGCGAACGAGGTGCATCTTTCGTAATAAGGAAAATTCAGCATCAACCTGCTGTGAAAAAGTGAGGGGGCGAGCCGTAGGCTCGTCCCTTCTTTTTTATTTGTTTTTGGAAGGAGAAAACGGCAAGGCGTGGTAGTCGAAGCGTTGCAATTTTTCTTGCCACTGCATAATTAGCTCAAAGGTATTGGTAGAGCGCGTGTAGTCCATGTACCCGGAGTCATTTTGTACACCTACAAGACTGCTGAGTGCTTCTTTTTCAGCATCGGTGGGTGCAGCGGGCAAAAAGGATACTAACTCGTACACATCGTAGAGTTGCACGAACTGCTCTACATTTTCGATGTGGTAGAGTGCACAAAAGGCTTCATACTTATCGAGATGATGTAGGTCGTGAGGAATATTCGAAGGATTTACAGACGTTGGCATATAACAAAGGATTAGAGGAACGGTGAGACAGTGTGTGTGCAAAGCACATTCGAAGGAATATAGAAAAGGTTTCTTACTAGCCCACAACACTACAATGTTAACAAACTATTTCCCCCCCGTGGTATCTGTAATTTCAATATCGCGAAAGTTATAATTGTCGTAGCGTTTGTCGTGGCGGCTTAGAATATACATTCTCCATTCGTCTTGCAAGCCCCAGAAGAACTCTTCGTAGGTTTTTTTGTTCCACGTAACGGTTTTATTGGTCATGCGCTTCATAAAGTCAACGAGCTGCATGGCATTCATAGCGGCTACATAATACTTGCCCGATTGGGTAATACGCACCTCGTTGATGCGCTCAAGGCGACTGCGATTGGCTTTGTTGACCAAGTAAAATTGGCCTCGAATATCGGAAAGATGAACTACTTGCCCCAGCTCGCCGATGTGGAATTTGAGTTCTATTTCCCCTCGGTTGGCTTCGTTTTCGATGAAACCGTCGGGCGTAACGGGCGTGCGGGTAAGACCAAACTCGTTGGTAACATGGTCGATATCACGAATTTCGTACTCGCATATGATGGAGAGTTTCCAATAACTTTTTGTTTCGAGCCGCACAATTTCTTTGCGTACTTCTTCAGCGTCCCATGTTTTGTTGGGTACGCG
>CAYUJH010000220.1:0-3198 GCA_964444995.1 uncultured Roseobacteraceae bacterium
TTAAAATATCTTTCATCGCAAAAAAATATAGTAGTTTAACAATTTTGTATCCAATTAGAAAGCATCGTTTTCCCGTGTTCGGTCAGGATAGATTCGGGATGAAACTGCACGCCTCTGACATTATACACTTTGTGTCGAAGTGCCATGATGTTACCAGCAGGGTCGGTAGCGGTAACCGCAAGTGAGTCGGGCAAGGAGTCGGGTGCTACCGCCCATGAGTGGTAGTGGCACACCTGAAATGTGTTGGGAACACCTTCAAAAAAATCGGTATCCTGTCCTTGTAGCGTAGTCTTACTGCTCACGCCGTGCAATACGGTCGGTAAATTGAACAGCTGTGCCCCGAACGACTCGGCAATTGCCTGATGCCCTAAACATACTCCCAGAATACTTTTTGTGGCGGCGTATTTGGCAATAAGTTGTGGCATTACACCGGCATCTTTGGGCAGGCCCGGCCCGGGAGAAAGCAAAATTTTGTCGAATGAAGCAAGGGCTTCGAGCGAAATTTTATCGTTGCGGTGTACTTCTGTATGCGCCTCAAAACCCAATTCGTGCAGCAGATGCACAAGGTTATACACAAAAGAATCGTAGTTATCAATAACGGCTATTTTCATAGATGTTTTTCAAAAAAATTATGTGTGTCTTTTAAAATAACATGTTAGGAAAGAAGATGCTCGGCATCCTGAAGAGCCTGCCGAAGGGCGGCTAGTTTGTTGCTAACCTCTTGCAACTCGCTGTGTGGTTCTGACTTGGCTACGATGCCCGCACCGGCTTGATAGTGCAGTACATTGTGTTGGCTCAGAAAAGAGCGTATCGCGATGCAGTGGTTAAAATCGCCGTTGAAGCCCAAAAAGCCGATTGCGCCTCCATAGTAGTTGCGCGGCGTAGGCTCGTAACGGTCTATGAGTTGCAGCGCCTTGTACTTGGGTGCGCCCGAAAGCGTACCCGCCGGAAACGTATCGGCGACCACGCGCAGCGGCGAAACCCCTTCGCTTAACGTGCCGCTTACTTTAGAAACAAGGTGAATGAGGTGCGAGTAGTATTGAATTTCCTTGTAGGTCTCTACGCGCACATCGGCACCGTTTCGGCTCAAATCGTTGCGCGCCAAGTCAACCAACATAACATGCTCCGCATTTTCTTTGGGGTCGTCGTAGAGTTTTTGGGCGAGGGCAGCATCTTCGGCATCGTTGCCAGTGCGGCGGAACGTGCCAGCGATAGGAAAAATCGTCGCTTTTCGGCCTTTAATCATGATTTGCGCCTCCGGCGACGAGCCGAACAATTTAAAATTACCGTAATCGAAATAAAACAAATAGGGCGAAGGGTTGATTGAGCGCAACGCCCGATATACATTAAACTCATCGCCGGTAAATTGTTGTTCGAACCGCCGAGACAGCACTATCTGGAACACATCGCCTAAAAAGCAATGCTGTTTCCCTTTTTCAATTACCTCTAAAAAGCCCTCGTCGGTAAAATTCGAGCGTTCGTTTCCCTCTTTCTGGAAGTGATACGAAGGGTAATTCTTGTTCCGTAACAGGGTAGCAACCTCTTCGATGCCGCTCTCTTCCGAACTGCCTTCTAAGGTATGCGCAAAAAGGTGCAACTCGTTGCGAAAGTGGTCAATCGCTATGACATATTTATACACCTGATAGCGAATTTCGGGAATATCACCGGTTTTGGGTTTATCGCTGCGGAAGCGCAGGTCTTCAAAGTGCTGCACGGCATCGAACGAGAGATAGCCAAATAGGCCGTTGCTCACAATGTGCTTGGCAGGCGAAGTGCTTTCAAACGAGGCGGCAAAGGCGATGAGCGGCTCCACACCTGCCTTCCCCCACGGCATGACTCCTTTTTGCTGCGTCCCATCGGGATAGACCGCTGTGTACGCACCTTGTGAAGCCTCAAAGGACGCAATCGGCTCGCAGCACAGATACGAAAGGCTGTTCTCGTTGCCGTGGTAGTCCGAACTTTCGAGCAAAATACTGCCTGCGAAGCGGTCGCGCAGTTTTAGATACAAACTCACCGGCGTAACCGTATCGGCGAGCATTTTCTGGTAAGCGGTTTTAAAGTGATATTTTTTCATGCATCTATGCGTTTAAGTAGAATATTTTCTCAGAAACTGTTTATGTAATGTGCCGCAGACTTTAGGCTGTGCGTAGTAATAACTCTCTTAAAATCAATTGCTTAGTAGTTTGCGAAGTTTTAATCTCATAAATCATTCAGAATCAGGCAAATCAAAATTAAATCTTGTTATAAATAAAAAAGGGCTTGTCGCGATTCCGACAAGCCCCCTTCGAGTTACCCCATAGCGTGCAGCCTTCTCACCTCGCGAAAAGAATAGAAACAGACCGCCACCAAAAATTTTGCGTTGTGTGAAAAGATAGCATATACTTCGCTTTATGGGTTTTAACGCTGCTAAATTAGTACATTTCAGTAAATGTGCCAATTTTGCGCAAAAAGTTTGTCGTTTCGGCTTCCGCACGCCTATTTTGGGCTATAAACATCTGTATATGGCACATCGCTTCGAATATTTGATTGTTGGGCAAGGCATTGCTGGCACCGTATTAGCCTACACCCTTTGGAAACGTGGCAAGCGCGTCGCCCTGTGCGACAACCCTCAAGGACCAAGCGCCTCGAAGGTAGCAGCCGGTATTTTTAACCCTATTACGGGGCGAAAAATGGTGAAAACGTGGTTAGCCGATGCCCTGTTTCCCGCCCTATTTGGCTTTTACAGGCAGGCCGAGCGCGACACAAAGGCCTCCTTTTTTCATCCTACCGATATATATTTCCCCTTTGTATCGCAGGAGAAGCAGAACGATTGGCTGTTAGCTGCCGACGAACCCCAGTACGCAGCCTTTGTAAAAGGCTTCCGCGAGGAAAACCTCTACCCTCAGGCCCTACACGTTACGCACGGAGGCATGGAGGTTACGCAGTCGGGGTATGTAGATATTCCCCTCTTTTTAGAGGTGATGCGCGGTTTTTTAGCCGAAAAAATTACCCTACACACCAACACGACCCAAGCCGCTGACTTTTCTTTTTCCAACGAAGGCGTGCGTTGGAACGACCTAGAGGCGGAAAAGGTACTGTTGTGCGATGGCTTGGGCGAACTAACGCAGCACTTTTTCCCTTGGCTCGATTTTCGTCCGGTGCGTGGCGAGTTGCTTACGGTCGAAATACCGGACGGGGCTTTTCAGCACATTGTGAACC
>CAYUJH010000221.1:0-671 GCA_964444995.1 uncultured Roseobacteraceae bacterium
TTATTTTGCAAAAAGTTGCATTTTTTTTTAAACGTTTTACAACATACCTATGGAACGCGTAGAGAAACCTCACTTGTTAACCCGTTCATTTGCTTATACAAATATTAAAGAAACTCATTTTTTGTTCTTTTTCAACACAAAATAGCCTCTATCTTTACACATGCGAAAAATCCAAGACCTCCCCCTCATACAAGTATTCCGCTTTAAAGGGGAAATTTTGTTCAAATTACGCGACAAATTGTTCATGGTTGCGTCGCTTACTACGCTATTTTGCATCACGCATCAGTTCGGATGGCTTAGCCTAGAAATCAACTTCAGTCTGCCGGGGATTATGGGCGCAGCCTTGGGTATCTTGTTAGTATTCCGAAACAACACCGCCTACGACCGCTGGTGGGAAGCCCGCAAACTACTCGGCGACTTGGTAAACGTATCGCGCACCTTTGCCCTGCGCTTCTTTTACCTACTCGACGGCCGCGACTTAGAGGCACAAAGCGTGTTGCTGCGCCTTACGGCCGCGTATGCGTTTACGCTCAAAGGGCACTTGCGCAGCGGCGTGGATTTGCGCGAAATTTCGTTCCTCTCTACTGCCCAACTCGAAAAAGTGCGCAGTTGGCAGCACAAACCCAACGCGATTATGGATGAGATTTTCCGCACCGTACACGCGCAGTCCG
>CAYUJH010000221.1:681-3169 GCA_964444995.1 uncultured Roseobacteraceae bacterium
CGCAAAGGCAACCTGACCGATATGCAGATGGGCCGACTTTTTGAAGACAGTAGCGCGCTCATCAACATCCTCTCGCAGTGCGAGCGCATCCGCAATACGCCCATGCCGCAGTCGCACAACTACCTGCTAAAAGTCTATATTTTTGTCTATACACTCATCATGCCGTTGGGCTTTGTGGGTGTTTTAGGCTGGTGGACGGTCTTAGCCGTGTGCTTTATCTACTTTTTGGCGATGGGCATTGTCATCATTGCCGAAGAAATTGAAGAGCCTTTTGGCAACGACCGCAACGACTTGCCCCTCGATGCCATTACGAAAGGTATTTTCAACAACCTCAAGGAGTTTTCCAAACACGATTTTGAGGCGTAGCTTTTGTTTCTTGTCTGTCTCCTTAGCCCCCCCCAAAAAAAACCCTCAAGCGGCGAAGGCTTGAGGGGTGGTGTATATATAGTGAACAGAGAACAACTTTTTGCTAGATAATACCCACGATGAGTAGAATAAGTCCCACAGCTACGATAATGATGCCTAGCTGGTAGCTGAGTAAGAGCGCAATAACTACTCCGATAAGAGCTAACAATACGCCTAACCGCACATAACTGCTGTTGCTTTTGGCGGCATCAGTTGCTTGAATTTCGCGCTGCTCGAGTTTTTTCTGTAGCTTCTCGGCTTTTTTCTGCGCTTTTGCCGCCTGCTCGGGCGTAAGGGTTAAGGCTTCTTGGCCTTGCGTCTTTTCAAGTTTTTTGGAAAGCAATTTTTCGAGTTTTTCGGCTTTTTTCTCGCCTAAGGCCTCTTTGTGCTCGGCCAAGACGCTGCGAAGTACCTCTTTTTGCTCTTCTAGGGTAAGTTCTTGCTGCGGCTCTTCGCCATACATTGCCTGCGGACTAGCACTGGTGCTTGTCGCAGTCGTTGTGGTGGTTGTGTTTGCCCATACAGCAAGGGTTGCGAAAAGGAATGCGAACGTTGTTACAAATTTCTTCATGTTTCTACAATGTTTGAAGTAAGAAATATAGTTTAAATAAGGAAAGTAAATATAGGTGGAAAAGACCAAAGTATGGGTACATGCGTGCAAACAAATACAGGTCTTCGCACCCCTCCTACCTTTACGGCTTCAGCAGACGAAAGGTGCGAATCCCATATATATTTTGGATTTTTAAGAGATAGACCCCAGCAGGAGCATTATTCGGTAACATAACCTCACGCGTGGTCTGCAGAAGCGTAAAGCTATCTTCGCGCTTCCACTTCCCGTCGGAAGAAAATAGGGCGAGGCTGCAAAGCGTCCCCACATGTTGTGCGTCGAAGGTGAGTGAAAAAGTGGCATCGCGCAGTGGATTGGGCGAAAGTTGCACGCCTTCTAACTTTTCCCACACGGGAAGCGAGGCGATGACCTCTTCAGAGGCTTCGTAGGCGCGAGCAAAGTTGGGCAGACCGTAGCCCAAACGGTTGTCGGGCGCAGCGGCTTGGGAGCTAGTGCTTTTAATGAGGGCGATGAGTTCCATGTTGGTAAGTGCCGGACGCGCCTGCCACAGCCCTGCCGCCAAGCTCGTAACCAAGGGCGCGGAAAAGGACGTTCCCACCGTAGCGCGTGTGCCGCCCAGTCCGCTGCTGGCAATCGTAAACCAACCCTGTGCCGCCACATCGGGCTTAATGCGGCCGTCGGCAGTAGGGCCCACAGAACTGAACGCCATGTACTCGCCTTCCTGCCCTACGGCACCTACCGATAACACCGAATCGGCATCGGCGGGGGCGGAAACGATGCTCCACGGGTCACGGCCTTCGTTGCCTGCGCTGTTGACAACCAACATCCCCGTCTGTGCTGCCCACGAAGCCGCCACGCTCACCAGCGCGGTGCGCCCGTCCATCTGCGCAACGGTGTAGGAATCTTCGGGGCGGTCAAACACGGTATAACCGAGAGAAGAGTTGATAATATCCACGCCGAGGCTGTCGGCGCGTTCGGCGGCTACGAGCCAGTAAATTTCTTCGAGCCGCGACTCAATCGCGCTGTTTTCGGTGCGAAACAAATGGAACGAAGCACCGTGCGCGCCCCCAATCATCAATTTGGGCTGCAAGGAGGCAATGACTGAAAATACCTGCCGTCCGTGGTCCGATACCACATAGGGGTCTTCCTGTTCGCGCACAAAATCGTAGGTGCTCAACAGACGGTTCTCTGTATAAATATGCGTGAGTGTCGGGTCGGCATCGGCATTGGTAAACCCCCCGTCGAGGATAGCAATAACGATGCCCTTGCCGTTGTAACCAGCGCGGTGCATACTGTCTAGCCCAATCATGGCTGCCTGCCCAAAACTCGCGCCGTAGTCTTCCTCCGAAAAAGTATCGGACGCGTGCGAGGAAAGCGGCAAAGACCCATCGTTTAGCACATTGGGGCGCATTCCACGTGTTACAAAGGGGAGTTCTTTGGTAAACGGGAGGTCTAAAATTTCGCGGTGTTTTGCGCTAGTTACTTCGATGAGTGCCGCATTTGCCCAACGGCTTG
>CAYUJH010000222.1:0-3147 GCA_964444995.1 uncultured Roseobacteraceae bacterium
CCGTAGGCGTAGAGCACCCTGCCGACCTCATCGCCGACCTTGCGCAAGCTCTTGCGAAGGTGCTTACCGAAGAACTTGCTGCGCGTTAACCTAGCTGTGAGCGGCCTATAACAAATTACTGACCGCTCGTATCGGATGCTGAGTAGAAAAGCATCTTTCCGCAGGTAGGGCAGCGATTTTCCTCTGTATTTTCCTGCTTTGGTACTTTTTTCCTCCGTTCAAGCTCTTCGGAAAAGCCCGACGCGAGAATACCCGCTGGCAAGGCAAACAAGCCAATGCCGATAATGGCAATAACGCCACCCAAAAGTTTACCTAAGGGCGTAATTGGATATATATCGCCGTAGCCCACCGTGGTAAGCGTGGCAATGCCCCACCACATGGTCTGGGGGATGCTTGCAAAGGCTTCGGGCTGTGCCAGATGCTCTACATAGTACATGACTGTAGAGACAATTAGCAGCAGAAACAAGGTAAAAATGAGCGAAACGGTTAGCTCTTCGCGCTTGTTTTGAAAAACGTTTTTAATAAACAGAATAGCTTGCACATAGCGCACAATCTTGAACAACCGGAAAATACGAAGGGCGCGTAATACGCGTAGATGACGTAAATCAACCCCTAAAAATGGCAGATAAAAAGGAAGTATCGCTAAAAGGTCTATGAGTGCCATGGGAGAAAACATGTATTTCAACCGCCCGAAAAAAGGTTTTTGGTAGCGCGGGTCGAGGTCGGCCGTCCAAACGCGCAACACATATTCTAAGGTGAAAATGATGACAGAAACAAGCTCAAACGTATCGAACCATGCTTGGTACGCCTCGTAAATAGGTTGCACTGTTTCCGTGATGGTTACCAATACATTGACCACAATAAGCGACATGATAGACACATCGATATACCAACTTAGCGTTCTTTTTTCTTTGGATACTGACAAAACTTCGTGTACTTTCTTTTTCATGGTCTTGCTGTTTGATTACAAGGACTTTCGTACTTCTCCCCTTCGCGTAGTAGCTATTTTGAGCGTCGTGCAGGGTATTTAATTTTTTCTAAAGGTAAGAAAATAAAAAACGATTGCGCAAACGTGTCTGCCAAACATAAAAAAAAGCCCTTGAGGAAAATCGCAGGCTTTTGTAGGTATTGGCATAGCGCAGAGGCATTTTAGCCAAGCAGGTTCGCCCGTAGCAAGTACTCGGCAATCTGCACGGCGTTGGTTGCCGCACCCTTGCGAAGGTTATCGGCTACAATCCACAGGTTGAGCGTCTTAGGCTGCGTTTCGTCGCGGCGGATACGGCCTACGAGCGTCTCGTCTTTGCCGTGCGCATCTATGGGCATAGGATACTCGTTTTTGGCAGGGTTATCCACCACTTTTACGCCCTCGGCTTGTTGAAGTAGCTGACGCACCTCTTGCACATCGAACTCATGTTCAAACTCGATATTCACCGACTCGGAATGCCCACCGATTGTAGGGATGCGCACCGTGGTAGCCGTAACTTTTATGCCATCGTCGCCCATGATTTTCTTGGTCTCGTTGACCATCTTCATTTCCTCTTTGGTATAGCCATTTTCGAGGAACACGTCTATATGAGGGATAACATTCAGGTCGATGCGGTGCGGGTATGCCATAGGGCCATCTATGCCCTTGCGCTCGTTCATGAGCTGGTCCACGGCCGCTTTTCCAGTTCCCGTAACCGATTGGTACGTAGAGACTACAACGCGTTTTACCGTGTATTTGGCGTGCAACGGGGCGAGAACCAGCACCATCTGAATGGTAGAACAGTTGGGGTTAGCGATGATTTTATCGGCGGCGGTCAGCGTATGGGCATTGATTTCGGGAACGATGAGTTTGTGGTTAGGATTCATCCGCCATGCCGAGGAGTTATCTACCACAAACGTACCCACCGCAGCAAAGCGCGGGGCATGTTCTAACGACGTACCCCCACCTGCTGAAAAAACGGCAATGTCGGGCTTGAACGAAATGGCTGTATCCATGCTCACCACCTTGTATTCTTTGCCCTGAAAAGCAACCACATTGCCCACCGAACGCTCGGAGGCCACGGGAATAAGGGTTTCTACTGGGAACTTGCGCTCTTCGAGCACTTTCAAGACTTCTTTGCCTACCAAACCGGTAGCGCCTACTACGGCTAGTTTCATGTGTGCGTGCGTTTTAAAAAGTGGAACGTGTTTTTGCGCTCTGTTGCCCATTTTTCGGGCGCGAATGCGCGAACAAAGCTACGCAAAAACATAGATTTCTAACGAAGCGCGCTATTTTTGCACGCAACTTTTACCCATTTACTCCTCTTCGTCTTCTACTGTAGGCTCTTCCGATTTGCGGGCAGCTTTTTTGCGATACTCCTCTTCGTTTTCCTTCGCTTTTTTGAACAGTTCGCGCAAACGCGTATAGTTTCTTGTAAAAATGAACGACATACCGGTCTCGACAAAATCGCCGTCGATGAGTCCTTCAAAGGCATTTCGGCGGTAAGCCTTTAGCCGGTAGCGTCCGTCGGCGGTGATACGGTATTCTATCGCTACGTTACCTGCAATTTGTTGGGCATCGCGACCGGTAGGGTCATTGTTGCCATCGCCGGTGAGGTTTACGTTCCCCCCTACGTTAATGCTTACGCGGTCGTTGAATAGCTGTTTGGAAAGCTCTACCCCCAACTCTGTACGCCCACTGACGCTCTGCCCCATTGCGTCGTCGTAGGAGTTTAGCTCAAAGTTTAGGTCCACGCCCTTCAGGTAACGGCCGGAAAGGCGGTTGAGCTGTTGGGTAAGCAGGCGGCTCACGCTGCTCCGCGCCGTAGAAGTAACCAAATTGCCTTGCCCACCTCCATCGAGCGGATTGGTAGAAATAAAACTGTTAAGAATGAGTAAGGCAAACACCTGTTTGTTCAATTCGGCTTCGTCTTGGTTGAGCCGTTGCAGTTGCGCATCTACTGTGCCATTGAGCGCCCCTTTTTGTAGTTCGGGCAGCGCAATATCGAAGGTAACTTCGGGGTTTTCGAGTTCGCCTCGCATCGTCAGCCCGACCACAAAGGGAAGTTGCTGCTGCCGTGCGCGTAGCTCGGCGGGGTTATCGGTTGGGGGGAATAGCTCGGCGGGCACGGTACGTGTTTCGTACAAGGCCGTCAGGTCGAGCGAGGCGTTGTAGGGGTCGCC
>CAYUJH010000223.1:0-1514 GCA_964444995.1 uncultured Roseobacteraceae bacterium
GCAAGAGGCTCTGCTCAATTTCGGCTTTCAGCATATCGGGCGAGTAGCGATATATCCCCGGCATAGAGGCCACCTCTTCTTTTTTGTTCTGCCCTTCTATGAGAAAAAGAGGATAAATGAGGTGCTCGGTACCGAGCGTGGTTTCGGCGAGCATACGGCGCACGGCTTCGTTTTTGCGGTTTCTACGCGGTCGTTGCAACATGATTTTGAGTTGTTTAGGTTTTTGAAATTATTTCCGAAAATTTACCAACAATTACACTGTATTAGTTTGTTATAACCCAAATGCGTAGGGCGTAAGCAGGTGTTTTCGTGTGCTTTTTTATGTTGTAAATATCGGTCTTTTGAGCGTAACACACCTACATACGAAGTAAACTATCTCGAATAAACTAGAGAGAAAACACTGAAAATCACTACTATACAAATAATACACACAAACTAATAAAACACTCATGGGCGAAATAGAACTCGTTAAGGCAGATATTACAGAGTTGGCAGTTGACGCAGTGGTAAACGCAGCAAATACTGCCCTTTTGAGCGGAGGTACAGCAGGGGTGAATGGCGCTATTCACCTGAAAGGAGGGACGGAAATAGCCGATGCCTGCAAACGCCTACGCATCAAGTTAGGCGAAGTACGTCCGGGCGATGCCGTGCTGACCACCGGTGGAAAACTGAAGGCGCGTTATGTGATTCATGCTGTGGGGCCAGTGTGGCAAGAAGGCGACCCTCAACAGGACACTTTATTGGCCAATGCTTACCTGAGCAGCATGAAGCTCGCCAACGAACATGGGCTGAAGACCATTGCCTTCCCCAACATCAGCACGGGGATTTATGGCTTCCCGCGTCGGCAAGCCGCGCAAATTGCCATAGATGCCATCTACACCGGCTTGGTACGTAATCCTGACATCGAGAAGGTCATCATTGTCTGCCACAACGAGGAGAACTACCAAATCTACACCTCGCTTCTTGCCGAGAGCTAGAGCCCCTGCCTAGTACTGTGGTATCAGTTCGCCGCGCAGGGTTCTGACGGCACGGCGCAAAAAATTGGGCAACACTTTGCGGTGCGTAAGGTCTATTTGCTGCTTATCGGATAGGCCACGCAGGATTTCCTCGTATTTGGCAAGGCCATGCTGCTCGATGACCAACTGCTTTTTATCGGGCTTGTGGAAGTGGATGTTCATGCCGTAGGCATCGGCCTCGGGGTGAAACTGCGTACCCACCATCGTGTCGGACAGGCGAATGGCGGTAACGGCTCGCTCATAGTCCACATGGGGTCTGTCTTTCTCTATACTTAAAATAGAAGCTCCTAGGGCAGAAAGTTGTTTTTCGTTGGGTTTTGTTACCTGATAGTCCCGAAAGTCGGCTACGTGGAACGGGTCAGGCAAGCCTTCAAAGATAGGGTCTTGCTTGCCTACCTCCGTTTTTTCTACATACGTAATTCCGAATGCTTTGGAATTGCGCTTGCTCAGCTCGCCGAGGTCGAAAATGCGGCACATTAGCTGGAACGAATGGCAGAT
>CAYUJH010000223.1:1524-3115 GCA_964444995.1 uncultured Roseobacteraceae bacterium
GGCCGGTTGTTAGGATTTTGATTATGCGCCCAAATGCGTTCCACCAGACGAAAATACGCCGTTTCCCACGGTGTGCCCTCGTCGTCGAAGGGGCTGCCCGGGCCTCCGCTCGAAATGTAAATATCGAAGTTCATGCTCGGAACTTCTCCTTTGTGTCGCGCATCGAACACTTGGTAGTCGGTAGGGCCGATGACGGGAAAATAACTGTATCGGTCGTCGAGCATTTCGCGGATACAACGCATTCCCTCATTGGGAACATTGTTGTTGAGGTCTATGACAGCGGCTTTAATCGGACGTTCTTTCATCGTTTTATAAGATTTGAAGTAGGAAGAAGGCGGCACACGCGCATCTTCCCACAGGGACGAAGAGGCGTTGTTTTTACCGATAAATTTACAAATGTAAACATTTAGTTACTTTCTTTTAACTCTATAAACTATTTTGAGACACAATATGCTTACTAGCCGTCTAACTATTTTTTATACGCTATGCTGAAAATTGCCTACGCGCCACTCTACGCGCATCCCCTGCCCGACGGACATCGCTTTCCGATGGAAAAATATGCGCTGCTTCCCGAGCAACTGCGCTACGAAGGCACTGTTGGCGAGGATAACTTTTTCTGCCCCGCACCAGTGGAAGAGCGGTGGGTACTCCTGACCCACGATGCCACCTACTGGGACAAGCTCAAGAACTTGCAACTTTCGCGGCAAGAGGAACGCCGTACCGGTTTCCCCCTCTCCGAAGCCCTCGTATTGCGCGAGCGGGTCATTAACCAAGGCACGATAGACTGTACCAATTTTGCCCTACAATACGGCGTGGCGATGAACATTGCCGGCGGCACACACCACGCATACACCAACCGTGGCGAAGGGTTCTGCCTGCTCAACGATATTGCGATGGGTGCGCGCTACTTGCTACACGAAAAAAAGGCGCGTAAAATTTTAGTGATAGACCTCGACGTGCATCAGGGAAACGGCACGGCAGAGATTTTCCAGCACGAACCTGCCGTATTTACCTTTAGTATGCACGGCAAAAATAACTATCCGCTCAAAAAGGAACGCTCCGACCTCGATATTGCCCTGCCCGATGGCACGGAGGACGCGCACTATCTCGCGCTGCTCGACACGCATTTGCCGCGCTTGCTCGATACCGTGCAGCCCGATTTTATTTTCTATCAGGCAGGGGTGGACGTGCTTGCTACCGACAAACTGGGCCGCTTGGGCATGAGCCTACAAGGCTGCAAAGAGCGCGACCGAAAGGTGTTGCAGGCCTGTAAGACAAACCGCATCCCCGTCGTTGTGAACATGGGCGGCGGGTACTCGCCCGAGATTCGGCACATCGTCGAAGCCCATGCAAATACCTACCGCCTTGCTCAGGATATTTTCTTTTAGACGCTCTCTAAAGTCATTTTTATACCAATTGGTATAACTACTGAAACGCGCCTAGTCGTGGAAATGACCGCTGCAAGCACCGTGGTCGCTGCCAATCGGCGGGCCGTCGGGTGCAGGAAGCGGCTTGGAAAGTTGTACGGCACGGCCTTCTTCCAAAAACTCCTCTATTTCGGTGCTTAATAGCAGGGCGTGTGCGTCTTGCA
>CAYUJH010000224.1:0-387 GCA_964444995.1 uncultured Roseobacteraceae bacterium
TGGTAACGAGCGTCCCCTCATACACGCCAATCAGGTCGCGGATTTGGTTGGGGTCTATGACGATAGGCTCTGGTTCGTCTTTGCCTCCGCAAGCCGCAAGCCCGAGTATTGCGGAAAATGTTATAGCAGCGCATACGTTGCGAAAAATTCTCGGTCCATTCATTTTGTTGTGCATAGTTGTATGAAAATAACGTGTGAGTTCTATTTACTTCTTTCTGTAAAATCTCCACAAAATTCGCGCAATTTGAAGAGATGTGTTCGCAAAAAGCTAGACCGTTTCGTAGGCACGGGCTAATTTGGCGTTTTTCTTGCCCTTTGCGAAGGTAAATTCGATTTTCCCCAAGCGGATACCAGCCCAGCCAGCCTGATGCACAATCGTCTGGTGGC
>CAYUJH010000224.1:397-3064 GCA_964444995.1 uncultured Roseobacteraceae bacterium
TGGTGGCCATCGGCAGCCGTAACAACTTCGGGCTTATCTAGGAACGTGTGCGTATGCCCGCCGATAATCAGGTCAATGCCCGAAATCTGCTCGGCAAGGCGCATGTCGGAAATGCGCTGCGCGTCTGCATAGCGAAATCCAAGGTGCGACAGACAAACGATAAGGTCGCATTTTTGGCTGCGCAACTCGCTGACCATTTCTTGGGCTACGCCTGCGGGGTCTAGGTAGCGCGTTCCTTTGTAGAGGTTTGCGCCCACAAGTCCCTGAAGCTCAATACCTAAGCCAAATACACCTATGCGCAGCGCACCTTTCTGGAAAATTTTATACGGCCTTACGCTGCTTTTGAGCGTAGGGTCTTCAAACTGATAATTGGCCACCAAAAAGGGGAATTTGGCGTGGGGCAGTTGTTTTACCAAGCCCTCAATGCCTGCGTCGAAATCGTGGTTACCCATCGTGGCGGCATCGTAGCCCATTTCGCTCATGAGCTTAAACTCTAGTTCGCCCCCAAAAAAATTAAAATAGGGCGTGCCTTGAAATATATCGCCAGCATCGAGCAGTAGCACGTGCTCTGCCTCGGCGCGAATCTGTTTGACCAAGGCCGCACGCCGCGCCATGCCTCCCCTACCTGCGTGTTGGCTATCGCTTGCAGGAAAAGGGTCGATGCGAGAGTGCATGTCGTTGGTATGCAGGATAGTAAGGCGCGTTTCCGAACCTGTTCCAAAGGCCGGTGAGGATAATCCGGTTGCCATCGCTGAAGCCACTAAAGCGGTATTTTTTAAAAAAACTCTTCGTTCCATGTGTAAATGTGCGAATTATTCTGAAAGAAAAACAGCGCGACCTTCGATAGCTGCGCGAATAGGTTCTTTTTGTGCCTCTACGTAGGCAATCATCGTATCGCGGATGAGCACGCCGGTTTCGCGGCGTTCTAGGGCATCGGCAAAAAAGGTCATGCCCATGCCACCGTCGGCAAGATAGTCCGACGCACTCACCCAATAGGTTTGGGTAAAATCAACCGGTTCGCCGTTTATCAGTGCCTCTTTGAGCGTGCCGTCGGCAGTAAACACAAGTTTTGTGTTAGAGATGGCTAAATTTTTATATTTTCCGAAATACGAAAACAAGGCGGCGAGGGTTTCTCCTTTGAGTTTTAGGAGAGAAATTTGATTGTCGAAGGGCATTAGCTCGTAGATGGTACGCACGTAGATAGGCCCTTCGTTCAGGCTTATGCGCAAGCCACCAAAATTGATGACGCTCAAGGCCAGCGGCTCGTCGAGCAGGGCGGAGGACTGCACCTGCAAGAGGTCGGCGGCGAAGTTGCCAAGAGTACTCTCGGCGCTTTCGCGGGTAGCGGGGAGGTCTTGCGCGAGGGTACCAATTTGCCGCTCCATTTTCTCGGTGAGTTGTGCGCGGTAGGGGCTTATCATGCGCTCAAAGCCTTCCACTTGCTCGTAGCTACTGTCCACTATGGCATACGCAGCCGTTTTCGGTGCGTACGACTGCACCTGATACCCTGCCTGACAGCTCCACAACACACACAATGCGCACAGTGCGCTCAAGAAAATACCAAATCGTTTCATGCCTTCAAACCTAGCTTTTTTTATCATATACTTCGCACACTCTTCACGCACTTGGGAGAGATTAGTGCCCCCAAACGTGCGCCAAAGCTAAGAAAGTTCTCGTAAGATTGTAGGCTTTGTATGGATAGAAACGGCTTGAAGCACATAAAAACAAAAAAAAGCCCACCAACTACAAAGTCTTTGGCGGGCTCCAAAATCACTCACTACCTAAAAATTATCTTCAAAATGCCGCAAATGTTCTACAAACCTTCTGCATCTTGCGGCGTTTCTTTGTTCTTAACCAACAGTTCAAAGATATTTTATGTGTATGGCAATAAGGATGACTTAGCTTTTTTGTAAAGGATGATTTTTATCATTGTGCTGCGTTTCTTGCTATTACATCACACCAAAACGAAAGGCTTCAGAAACGTTGGAAGGTGTAAGTTCTTTATACTAAAACATATAAGGTTTGCGAAATTTTTGTCTCATAAATCATTCAAAATCAAGCAAATCAAATCATGTCAATCCTTAAATCAGGTGAATCTTGGTATAAAATCAAATAATTAAATACTTAGCCTTTATACTTGTTCTTCAAGTTAATACTTAGCACTATGCTCGCATTTCCTACCGTAAAAATCAACCTCGGGCTATTCGTTACCGAAAAACGCGCCGACGGCTACCACAACCTCTCGTCGTGTTTTTACCCCGTGCCGTGGGGCGATGTGCTCGAAGTAGTGCCTGCCCCTCGTCTTGCGTTTTCGCTCACAGGGCTGCCCATCCCCGGCGGTGCCGAAGAAAACCTCTGCTACAAGGCGTACCAGCTCTTGGCTGCCGACTTCGACCTGCCGCCCGTGCATATTCACCTGCACAAAGTAGTGCCCACCGGTGCAGGCTTAGGGGGAGGTTCTGCCGATGCTTCTTTCACGCTCAAACTGCTCAACGAACTTTTCGGCATAGGCCTTACCCAAGCGCAACTGGCCGCCTATGCCCTTCGTCTCGGCAGCGACTGCCCTTTTTTCGTAGCGAACAGCCCCGCGCTTGCCGAAGGACGCGGCGAACGGCTTACCCCCCTGCCGCCCCTGTTGCAGGGCAAATATCTGTACCTCGTCTGCCC
>CAYUJH010000225.1:0-2984 GCA_964444995.1 uncultured Roseobacteraceae bacterium
TGCGCCCGACTGACGTGTATTACGCCTCGGTGTGGGCGTTGCTCCAAGTGCACGGGGCATCACTTTTCTGAATTTTTTCACCCATTCTTGGCGGGCAGTAGGGCGGGGGTCTTCATACGGAAATGACATACACGGTGAGAAGTCTTCGTAAAAAAATAAGAAATAAAAAAAGAGGCTGAAAATATGTACTATATATGCTTAGGAAATGCGGTAGAATTTGATAGCCGTAGCACTTACTTTCAGAATGCTTGAGAAACGAAAAAGCGCACCGATCGGCAGTTAGAGGCATATGAGGTTCGAAGGTTTAATCTCGTGTACTGTTTTTTTATCAAAAAGGTTACCCTTCTGTTCACTTGCCCTGCTTTGCAGCGTGCGGACGTGCGGCATGAACGCACCGATTCTTTCGAGTAGGTATTTTATACCAAGATTCACCTGATTTAAGGATTGACATGATTTGATTGGTTTTGAATGATTTATGAGACAAAAATTTCGCAAACCTTATATGTTTTAGTATACCCACTTCAAACCGTGAAAAGCCTTCTGTATGCACAAAGAAAATGCACAGTGTTATATAAAATTATAGCCTCTTGCTTCCGTTTTCCATCTCTACAAGGCAGGGAATTTCTTCGCTATCGAACCCAAGATTGAGAATACCCATGCCAGTTTGGCAAATCGGGTTGGTATTGCGGGCAACTACAATGCCGTCGCGGGGGGCGAAGAACTGCCGCTGCAACTCACCGAAAATGTTACGGACTTCCGCAATGCGCTCGCCCTGTGCCACGCTTTTAAGCAGGGGGGGGAACACAGTCAGGATGCCACCTTCGTCGGAACGTAACCAACGCGACTTTCGGCAAAGGATGGTGGGGGTAACGGCGCAAGATAACTGCCCTTCTATCATGCCCAAGTCGATAAGCACGTTGCGTATGCCGGTGAGGGCATCTTCAATTACATCGCGCTGAAAGACCAGCGAATCTTTCAGTTCGAGCGTGAGCGATTTAATCCCTATTTTCGAGCAGTAGCCTCGCAGCGAAGCGTTATCGGGGTCGTTATCGAGAATAATTTCAGGGCTTTGCAGGCGTGCCATGCGTGCTGTAACGGGGTCGCTCATATCTGCGCGGACGTGCCAACTGTTTTCCTTTCCATCGCCGGTAGTGTGCAGGTCGATAAGGTAGTCAAATTTTTTGATAACGCGGTCGAGCAGACGAAAAATATACACACTACTTGGGATACCTTCATTCGAGCCGGGCACTTGGCGGTTTAGGTCAAAGCCATCGTTGAAGCGGCGTTGCCCAAGCAGCAAGCCGGGCACATTGGCCACCAATATCCCGATGACTGTACCTTTTAGCTCCGTGGCTTCTAGGCGCGCAAACAGTCGCTGAATAACGTTGATGCCGTTCAACTCGTTGCCATGCAAAGCGGCATTTAAGCCAAACACTGGCCCAGGTGCCGACCCACGCGCTACCAAAATAGGAATGCGAATCGGCTCGCCAAGGCCATTATTAATCACATGCAGCCAACATTTAGAAATAGTATTTTCAGGAAAGTCTTCTATCTGAAAGCGTGTACCCGTGTAGGTATGTTCAATGTTTGTCTTCATCGGTTTGTTTTACTTCTTCTACCCAAATTTTTTTTCCCTCTATGCGCACAATTTCTACCGACGTATTGGCCGGTAAAAACGTTCCGAACGTACGCACTTCGCGCCGTTCTCCTCCCAGTTCGGCTGTACCCATAGGGCGCAAAGCAGAAAGTGTGCGCCCACGCTGGCCTACCTCCGCAACCGATTCGTTTTCATTTACCCTACTGTTTATTTGCAATTTGAGCGTTAGGCGTTCCCATGTTCGGGCTTTAAAACCGCGATATATTGCTAGGGCAGCAATAAGTGCCGTACCTCCCAAGATAAACGTGCCCACTGTTGCACCAAAATAGCTATACCCCAAATAGATACCAAAAATACCGCTCAGTATGCCAAGAAGCCCTATAAGCGTAGCACCGGGGACAAATAAAATTTCGAGCAGTAATAAAATAAGTCCAAAAACGAGTAGCAAGAGTACGGTAAGCCATTCAAGCATAAGAAAATGTTGTTTTTTCCAAAAGACTTCATGCACACATCGCAGCAAAGCATTTGCTGAGAAGCTAAAAGATTTTTCGCTGAAAAGTTACGCAAAAAACCCCAGTAAACCGCTGTGTGAGCGCGAAAAAGTTCGGAATATTTTGCGTGTAAGCACTTATTCGCTACGTTTACCTATAGATAAGAACGATACAATCGATGGAAAACGCCAAAATAGCAGACTTGCTGACAAAGGTTGAACAAGCTACTTCTCCGCTAGAGCGCATAGACGCACACTCTCAACTGGGGTGGGAATATATGGCTGTTGGCATGATAAAAGAGTCGTACGACCTCAGCGTGCGTACAGAACAGGAGGCTACTGCCCTTAACTACTTAGCGGGGATTGCCGAAGCACAACAGCAGCGAGGTTTTGTAGCTAGCCTATTGGGGAAAATAAAAGAAGCCATTGAAAAACTCGATGCTGCCGAAAAAATCTTCTTGCAAATAAATCATGCCTCGGGCGTAGCATCTGTCTTAGGCCGAAAAGGCTCGGTATATTGGAACATGGGCGACTACGACAAAGCCTTGTCGTATGCCTTCGAGTCGCTCAAAAGGGCCAACGAGGGTGATAATTTTGTCTTCCGTGCCTATGCCAATTACCTTATCGGTGGCTATCTGTTCGACCTAAAAGACTACGACGAAGCGCAAGAGTATTACCAAGAAGCCTATTACCTGTTCAAAGAACTGGGGGAAAAAAACGGCATGGGTAGGGCTATTAACGGCCTTGCAAACACGCTCATGCTGAAAGGAGACTTAGCCACCGCAGTAGCGCGCTTGCAGGTCTCTCGGAAAATCCACGAGGAAACCGGTCATGTCAATAACCTTTCACGCGATTACAACGACTTGGGAAAAGCCCACGCGCTGCTCGGGCAGTACC
>CAYUJH010000226.1:0-2961 GCA_964444995.1 uncultured Roseobacteraceae bacterium
GTGCCAAGTGGTCGAGTTGGTATTCAAAATAGCGGCGGTCGCCTTCGGTCCATTCGCGCAGCAAGCTCCCCGGCGCAACGGCAATTTGGTCGGTAGCCGTGCCTATTACGGTGCGCACCTTTACCCAGTCGGCATCTTGTGAAATGTACGTATTCCCGCGTGCCACCAAGTCGTTTTCGTCGAGCGGGGCAAGGCGACTGCGAGGGGGCAAATCGAGCTTTACACGCTTGTTTTTATCCCCAATTTCATAGTTTCGGTTATAGCCCATTGTAGGCAAAATATCGAAATTATTGAAAAACGTGCCATTTTGGGTGAGCGAAGTGAAGGAGACGCTGTTTTCAAAACCGCGTGTTACCTTGGAAAGGGTAAGTTGCAAGGCAAGCGTGTCGCCGGGTTGCATAGGGCGTGCCAGCGCGTAGATGCGGTAGTTTAGTCGGTCATCGTGGAGCTTGAGCGTGGCTTGGTCTATCCGAATTTCGAGCGTATCGGGCATGGTCGGAAGGCTGAAATGCAGCTCCGAAATGACCTCTTCGGTTTTGTTGACCACACTCGCCTCCACTTCTACAAACAAATTACGTTCGTAGGGGTGAATGTCAATTTTGTAAGCAAGCGTAAGCCAACGCGGTTGGGCGATGCCTTCGTATTTTTTGTACGTAAGTTCGTATTCTTTTTGCCGATTTTCAATTTCTTTGGGCGAGACGTTGGTATTTATGATTTCAGTATTGTAATACACAAATCCTGCGCAAAGCGTGAAAAGTCCTCCAAAAACAAGTAGCAAACCCATATTTTGCCGAAGCCGCTGTTTGGCAAACGTCCAACGTATGCGAAAATGACTTTCTTTGCCACGTAGGTAAAAGGCATAAATGAAAAAAGATAGAAACAGGCAGAAAATTGTCCAATAGATATTGAACCACACTAATCCGGGTACAAAAGGGCCGAAGCCGTTCATATCGGAATAGGTAGCCGAGGGAACAGAGCCAAAACGCAGCATACGCATATCAATCTCTAACACGTCCCATATAAAACTATTTACAATCACAAACGCCACAAAGGCAAAATAACCCAAATAGCGGTTGTTGATGAGGTAATGAAAAAAGAGTGCTAGCACAATCCAAAAGCTGTACCGTAACATATCGAGTACCAGCAGCGAGGCAACGTACTGCCCTAGTTCGTAGCGCGTATAGCCCATAAAAGTTTGCGCCGATATACCAACCACAATCGTACTACACTGTACCAAGAAGATGGCAATTATCAGGGCGAGTACTTTTGAGCCAAACAGGGCATACGTAGGTGCAGGCGTGGCATCTTCAATCTCGTTGATTTTCGCATCGCGCTCTTTCCATACCAATACACCAGCGTAGAAGGTAATCAGACCAAGAATAAAAATACTAAATGCTCCGTTTATGCTATCAATAACTGAGTAAGTAACAGGGTACAAGGAAGAGCCATAATTCCCAGTAAAACTTGTCAAGGAAGTAATCAAGTTAATAAGTCCGATAAGGACAATAATCAGAAAGGTTTGATTTTTGACGATAGACAGAGTTTCAAAACGAAGAATATGCAAAAAAGCGGGTAGCGAAAATCCTTTTTTAAGGGGAGCTTCAAACGTGCGAATTTCAGCAGAAAGGACGGGGGCTTGCGTGACTTCCGTCGCGTCAGTTTTTTTAGAGGCTTTTTCTTTTTTTGCACCGAAAGAAAAACGGCTGTACACCACGAACAGTAACACAGCAGTTATGCCTAGCCACAAAAGGCGGTTTGTCAAAAACTGCCCTTCAAGGGGCGTAGCCGAAAGGTTGCGTTCTTCTACCGTTTTATATTTAGAAAGTATTTCGACGGGTTGAATACCGAAAGGGTCTAAGATACTAGCCAGCCACTCTTTTTCGAGGTCGGCGGTAAAGCCCTGACTCACCACATAAAACACCAAAATAAGCATAGCACCCACAAACGAAACCAAGTTGTTCCGAAAAAGCACCGCCAAGGAGTAAAGCATCACCCCAGCAATGAAGGTATTGGGAAGCACAAAACCAATGAGGCTGTAAAAGTGCCCATTCGCTACTACGGAGCCGAAGCGTTCGGGCGAGGCCCAAGGCATCAACGGCCCTATCAAACCCCCGAGCGACACGCCTAATAGCGGAATACAGGCAACCAGATACGCGCCTAAGAATTTCCCGAAAAAATAGTCGCGCTCTTTGATGGGCGAAGTAAATATGAACTGATACATGCCAGTATTAAAATCGCGGTTGGCCGTAGCGTTCATAAATGCCGTGGTCATTAGCAAGCAAAGCAACGACATTACGGCATAATACCCCTGAATGACGGAAGGAGAATTTTTATACACATTGCCCACTGCGCCCCCAATCATCACATTGTCCGATGAAATGGCGGCGGTAACGAGTGCAGTAATAATCCCCAAAAAAATCCACAGCATCGGGCTACGAAGCCAGTGCCGTATTTCGTATAACGTAAATTTTAACATACTTGAAAGCGGGTTTAAATGAGGCCGTTGAGTTGAGCAAAAAAGACATCTTCGAGGGTCTCTTCGGTTTGTACAAAGCCCTCGTTGAGCGATGTTTCCGAATAGACGTGAATTTGGGGTTTCCCACCCACCAACTTATTGCTGATAACAGGATATGATTGCTGATAGCGTGGTAATTCGCTCTTTTCAATGCTTTTTTCATAGACCTTTCCTGCAATTTGCGCTAAGGCATTGTCGGTAGTGCCTGCATACAGCACTTCGCCCTTGTCCATCACGGCCATATTTACGCAAAGCTCGCGCACGTCTTGCACAATGTGGGTAGAGAGAATGACGATGGTTTGCTCGCCTATTTCGCTCAAAATATTGTAAAAACGATTGCGCTCACCGGGGTCGAGTCCTGCCGTAGGCTCATCTACAATCACGAGTTTGGGGCTGCCAATGAGGCATTGGGCAATACCAAAGCGTTGGCGCATACCGCCAGAATA
>CAYUJH010000227.1:0-2946 GCA_964444995.1 uncultured Roseobacteraceae bacterium
TACGCCTTTAAAGCGCGGCAGGAGTTTTTTGTATTCGCGGGTTAGTTCGTAGGTATCTTGGTGTACCTGCGTGCCTTCTTTGCCGCCAATAAAGTTCCAGCCATGTACATCGTCCACGTAGCCGTTGCCGTCGTCGTCGATGCCGTTACCGGCGATTTCTTTCGTATTCACCCAGATTTTACCTTGCAAGTCCTCGTGTTCTATCTCAATGCCGGAATCTATTACCGCCACAATGACCGTCCGCGAGGGTTTGCCCTTCAAAAATTCGTCGTAGGCTTTTTGGGTGCTCACGCCGCGCACCTTGTCGGCTTCGAGGTCGAGGTTGTACCAGTTGAGCGGTGCTTTGGTTTTGGGGAGGGAGTCGTTTAGTGGCAGAGAGGGAACTACCGTCCACGCCTGCGCTGCGAAGGCAAACATACCGAGCAGGGCAACTAGGCTAATTTTTTTCAACATCATAAGAGAAATTGTTTTTTTAAAGTGTTAAGAGATACTTCTTCGCGCTGCTTTTATCTTGCCAAAAAAAATTTTGAGAAAAGCAACACAAGAAGGAAAGATGTATAAACGTAAACGCAACTTTAAGGAAAAGTCGCCACGTTTCACATTTTTTTTATGTAAGCACACTGTTTTTAAGGATAAAGCCCTACAAACAGGCTACAATGTTTACACAGACAGGCTTCTTTTGTAACTTCGCTTTTCGCTACGAGGGCAGACGTGTGCGGTGTCCTTGCGCTATATCTTTTCATTCACATCTTTCATTCGCTATCTTATGGAGCAGTTTGCTACACACATTGCCGAGATTCGCGCCGACCTCGCCGCCTATCGGGCCGCAGGGCTGAAAATTTTCGCCACCTCCTCGTTTCAGCCGCAGAGCGTCGTATTGTTGCACCTTATCGAGCAGGCCGACCCCACCGTGCCCATTTTCTTCCTCAACACGGGCTATCATTTCCCCGAAACGCTGCAATTTCGCCGCGACTTGGCCAAGCGGTTCAATTTGGAGTTCATTGACCTGTTTTCGGCAGTGCCCCGCAACCAACAGCGCGACGCGGCGGGCAATCTGCTGTTCACCTCCGACCCCGACTACTGCTGCCATATCAACAAAGTACAACCGCTCGACCCTATCTTGTTGCAGTACGATGTGTGGATAAACGGCATCCGACGCGGGCAAAATGCCAACCGCGCCCGTATGAACAAAGAGGAGAAATCGAAGTTCGACGTGCTGCGCTATCACCCTATTTTAGAGTGGACGCAGGCCATGATTTTCTCGTACATGAACGCCTACGACCTGCCGCAGCATCCGCTCGTACAGCAGGGCTATTTCAGCGTGGGTTGCGAACCTTGCACGCGCCGTTTGCAGCCCGGCGAAAACAACCTCGATAGCCGCAGTGGCCGGTGGGCAGGCATGAAAAAGAACGAGTGCGGGCTACATACCGACCTCGTGGTGGCGGAAGAATCTTCCCAAAAAGGGGGCTAACAGCAGCTTGTTACCTACATTTTGCCATATCAACCATATCACTCTACCATGAAAATAGTAATCACAGGGGGCGCGGGCTACGTAGGCGCCGAATTGGTTCAACGCCTAGCACAGCGCACCGACCTGACCGAGATAGTCGTGTACGACAACCTAAGCCGAGCGAGCTATAGCTTCTTTCTCTCCGAAAAATTCCCGAAAGCCCCTATCCGTTTCGTGCGGGGCGAACTGCTCGATACGCGCAAATTGCAGCAGGTGCTACAAGGTGCCGACGTGGTCTTTCACCTTGCCGCAAAGGTAAGCACTCCGCTGGCACACCAAGACCCCCACAGCTTTGAGCAAAACAACCAATGGGGCACGGCCGAACTTAGCTACGCACTCGAACAGCAACCAGTGCGCAAACTCGTCTATCTGAGCAGCGTATCGGTCTATGGGGCTTCCGACGAAGAGGTAACCGACGACACGCCGCCCAACCCCAAGACCTACTACGGCATTTCCAAGTGGTTGGGCGAGCGGATGCTCGAACGCTTCCTCGATAGCGAAATGCAGACCTACATCATTCGCTGCGGAAATATCTACGGCTACAACAAGGCGATGCGTTTCGATGCGGTCATTAATAAGTTTATGTTCGAGGCGCACTACAATCAAAAAATCACTGTGCAAGGCAACGGAACGCAAACGCGCAGTTTTATCAGCGTGCAACAAGTTGGCGAAGCACTCGATAGCTTGGTGAGCCGCGACGACGTGCCGGCGGGGGTTTATAACATGGTCGCACGTGTCATGTCGGTCAACGAAGTCGCCAATACGGTGCGCGCTATTTATCCGGAGATAGACGTGCAGTATGTGCAGCAGTCGCTCACCTTAAAAAGCCTCGCGGCGAGCGCTGTGGGAAAAATCAGCCCGTACCAACTTTTCACGCCCTCAGTCTTTCGCAACGATTTACTCGCCTTTCGGAGTGGGTTTGCCTTCTAAAAAGGGAAAGATTGGGGTAAAACGCCGGTCATCCAAAATATTTTTTTAATATTGGAATGATAAATGTGTTTTTCACCTCAATTCATCTGTCTAACTACAGTAGATTCTCAAATTCAACCTTCAACTTAAATCTCGAACTATGAAAAAAATTCTTTTGGTGCTGCTTTGCGGAGTGTTCGTGCAAACAGCCAATGCCCAGTTGCTCAAGTTTGGCGTAAAGGCCGGTGTGGGTTCTTCGTCTATTTCTGGTGCCGATATTACAAGCCCAGTTACCACAGGCTCGTTCGACCAGCTCAAAATGACCGCAGAAGGTGCTTCTTTTGGCGTGCACTTCGGTTTGATGTCGCGTATTAACATACCCCTGCTCCCTCTTATGGTTCAGCCCGAATTGCTGTTCACCTCGGCAGGCGGACGCTATACGATAGAAGACCTCTCGAACCCTTCGCTAAAAGAGGAAGGCGCACGGCAGACGTTTAACCGCGTAGATGTACCAGTGTTAGTAGGTT
>CAYUJH010000228.1:0-2938 GCA_964444995.1 uncultured Roseobacteraceae bacterium
CTACCTCGACGAGCCTCTCTGGGATACGCAGGTGCACATAGACGGCGACTTGGCGACCGTGTGGACGAAGTATGCCTTTTATGTGGATAAAAAATTTAGTCATTGTGGGGTAGATAGTTTTAACCTTTACCGCGTACATGGGCAGTGGAAGATATTCCATGTTACCGATACTCGCCGCACAACCCCTTGCGACGTGCCCGAAGATATACAACGGGCAAGTACCGAGTAGTTTTCACACACGAATATTTTAACAAAAAAGACGCGCATGAAGCATCTAGGAATTTCGGGAGGAGGGACTAAAATAGGCGGCCTCTTTGGTGCAGCCCAAGTACTCATGCAAGAAAAAGGCTTCGTGCCCGACCTCATTTCGGGCGTTTCGGCAGGGTCTGTCCTTTCCGTTCCCCTCGCCTTGGGCAAGTTCGACGAGGTGCAACGCCTTGTGCTCAATTTCGACCTCGATGCTTTTTTTAGTCAATGCCCAGTAAACCGAAATGGCAGGCTCAATGCTACGCGCATTGCGGCCAACATTCTCACGGGTAAGCCGTATTTTGGTCGGCAAGACAACCTTGAACGCACGCTCTCTCGCGTGGTTACACAGCAAGATTTTGACCGCTACAAGCAGGGAAATTATCCGGTGTGTGTGGTCGGGGTAGTAGATTTTGTTACGGGCGGACGTGTGTACATCAATCTCAAGCACGTATCGTATTCTTTATTTTTGAAGGCGGTCAACGCTTCTTCTTCCATTCCCATATTTACCAATCCTATCGAGCTGCATACGAGCGACTTCCGCCCCGAAGCCTTTGTCGGTAAGCCAAACTTGCAGGAAAAAATGTACTTGTTCGACGGTGGCGTACGCGACCACATCGGCACAGGCTTTATGCTCAAGCAATTCCCCGAAATTACGGAGTCGGTTTCGCTCTATGCGCGTCCGGAAGATTACCGCGTGCTATCCGAAACGTTCAAAATCAATAGCGTACTCGATGTGTTTTCGCGCTATGTGGACATTAGCAACGTAGAAGTGTCGAAAAACGATGAAGCCATCGAGCGATTTATCTACCGCGAACGAAACATTCCTCATACATTCGTCTTTTTGCCTCGCATCATGGAGTCGGTGTACGACACTAACCCCGCCCGCCTCGCGCAGATGTACCAAGCAGGCAGACAGGCTGCGGAAGTGGCGTATCCGGCTATGCCACCTTCTGAGCCGCAGGTTCTGTAAGCAAAACAGCTCACCTCCGCAAGGAAATGAGCTGTGTTTGCTGTGAGAAAAATTACTGCACTACATCGGTAAGCACACGCGTAGCCTCGTAGAGGTAAATATCCTTTCGCACGTCTTTGAACCACTCGCGCAAGTTGTTAAGACGAATGGTGTCGGAGGCATTCACCTCCATATCGTACGCAGTACCAACCACTTCAATGTCCTCGTGTACACGCGTCAGGTCTTTGAATTTTTCCGATGCCGCTACGAGTGCGTCTTGTTGTTTCTTGAATTTTTCGTAGTGCAGTGTTTGGTACGTGTCGTCGCGCTGTTCTTTCATGCGCAGGGCGTTTTGCTCTACCATGTCGAACAAAGGCTCTTTTTTTACACGTTTCGCGCTGCTTTTGGCAAGTGATGAGGGATTAAAAGGTTCGCCCGATTTGCCGCTCGAAAGCTCCCACTTTTTATAGCCTGCAGGCTCAACTTCGTCCCAAGGGAGCACGTAGTCTAGGTCGCTTTCTCCGTAAGGCATGTACGCATAGGTATCGGGCAGAATGACATCGGGCACAACACCTTCAATTTGGGTAGAACGCCCCGTAATGCGGTAGAATTTCTGGATAGTAAGTTTGATAGAACCCATAGGTTTTAGGTTGGCAAACTGCGCGGGTATATAGTAGTCAAGGTCGAAGAAGCGTTGCACAGTGCCTTTGCCAAAGGTAACGGGACTGCCCACGATAACCGCACGGCCGTAGTCTTGCATAGCGGCTGCCAAAATTTCAGAGGCCGATGCGCTAAATTTATTCACCAAAATTACGAGCGGGCCGTCATAGACCACCCCATTTTTATCGTCTTTATGCACAATAGGATTGCCTGTACGATTTTTTACCTGCACTACCGGCCCCTTGTTGATAAAAAAGCCAGCCATTTCTACCGCGTCGCGTAGCGAGCCACCCCCATTGTTGCGCAGGTCGAGTATGATACCGTCCACACCCTGTCCTTTTAGTTTAACTAGCTCTGTTTTTACATCGCTGCCAGAATTTCGGTTGGTTTTTCCGCTAAAATCGGCATAAAAGCTAGGCAGGTGAATAAGACCGTAGCTTTTCTTGCTGTCTTTATCTTGGATAACCGCCGACTTAGCATACGACTCCTCCAACACGACCACGTCGCGGATGATGGGAATAGTCTTAATAAGCCCGTCGGGTTTGCGCACTGTTAAGCGCACTTCCGTGCCTTTTTTGCCGCGAATGAGCTTTACGGCATCTTTAGTGGACCAGCCTACAATACTAACCGGTTCTTCAGAACCCTGTCCTACCTTTAAAATAATATCGCCGGCTTCGAGTTCTTTTTGTTTCCAAGAAGCACTGCCGGGGACTATCTTATAGACTTTAATGTCGCCATCGTCTAGGATGAGCTGTGCGCCAATGCCTTCCAGTTGTCCCGACATGTCTATATCGAAATTTTCTTTGTCTTGCGGAGGGTAAAACTCCGTATGTGGGCCATACACACCCATAATCGCGTTCAAATACTCGGCATAGTAGTCCTCATCGTCTTGCTTTTTCAGCATATCGAAGCGGTTTCGCCAGTTTTTAGCGAGCTGTTCGCGGACTTCGTTCTCTATCTCGCCGGCATTTTTTGGGCTTGCATCGGCCTCGCTTTTCGCCTCTTTTGGTTTTTCTTGCAATTTGTCGTGGTAGCGCACCAACGCCTGATACTTGAGGTACTTGCGCCATTCTTCGCGCA
>CAYUJH010000229.1:0-2888 GCA_964444995.1 uncultured Roseobacteraceae bacterium
CGTGCTCGACCTGCGCAACAACAGCGGGGGCTACCTAAGCCAAGCCGTTGCCATCGCCGACGAGTTCCTGCCCGGGCAGCGCGAAATTGTCTATACACGCGGCAAAGAAACGCGCTTCAACCAAGAGGAGCGCACCGAAAAAAAGGGACTTTTTGAAGATGGGGCACTCGTGGTGCTTATCAACGAAAACAGCGCGTCGGCTTCCGAACTGCTCGCCGGTGCCTTGCAAGACTATGACCGCGCACTCATTGTTGGTCGCAGGTCGTTTGGCAAGGGATTGGTCCAACTGCCCATTACCCTCTCCGACCGGTCTATTTTGCGGCTTACCATTTCGCGCTATTACACGCCGAGCGGCCGCTCTATCCAAAAACCCTATGCCGAAGGTCTTTCTGCCTATCAAAACGAAATCCGCACGCGCTTTGAGTCGGGCGAGGTGTTTAGCGCACACGAGGCCTTCGACCACGACGAAAGCACCGTGTTTTACACCGAGCATGGCCGCACCGTATATGGTGGCGGAGGCATCATGCCCGATTTTTACCTTCCCATCGACTCTTTGTACTACGCGCCCCTGCCGCAAAAACTTGCCGAATACGACCTGCTGCGCGACTTTGCCCAATCGCTCGCCTTCCAGTGGGAGCAGCGCGGCGAGGTGCCGAGCGAAGAGGCGTTGAAAGTGCTTGCCTTTTCGGACGATTTGCGTGCGCAACTCTACGCGCTTATGCAGCAGGCCAACTTGCCATTTCCCCAAGAGTCACTCGATACGGTGAGCACGTACCTCATTGGCCAAATTCGTGCGTACGTAGGGCGCGAGCTCTACGGCGAAGCCGTGTACAACCTGCTGCTACACAGTGCCGACCCTGAAATTCGCCTTGCAGTAGGGCTAATGACCCACGCGCGCACGCTACCGCCGCTACGCTAACGCGTCCTCTTCCGTTACGCGGCGGAGATGCAACTCAAAGGCTACACCTTTTCCTTTTTCGGTCGTTTTTACGTAAAAATCGCCCCCCATCATCTGCATAAGCTGGCGCACAAGGCTAAGGTTGCCTCCGAAGCTTGTATCTTCCTTGGCTACGTGCTCTTCCCAACGCACCTCCGCACCCTGTTGGAAAGCCTCTGCGAGGTGCTCTTCGGTAAGGGTTAGCTGCTTATCGAAAAAAGCGATGGCTAGGTGTTCGGCCGTACTTTGGCAACGTACCGACACGCGTGTAGCACGTTGCGTCCGCAAAAAAATAAATTCAAAAACACCCGAAATAGCACTGTTTAATGTGCTTTTATCCATGAGCACCGTAGGTAGGTTGTTTTTGTAGGTAATTTCTACAATGATATTTTTTCGGATGGCTTCCACCACATATTTATCTATCGCCGAATTGAGGGTGAAATACGGATTTTCAGGACGCAAATTTACCCGTACTACGCCGTCGGCAGCGTACTGCGTGTCGATAATACGCAGGATGTTTTCGAGCATCGAGTCCGACGAGCGCTGCATCTGTTTTACGTAGCTTTGTTGGCGTTCGGAAAGAGGCTCTTCTTGTATCAAGCCGACGAGGGACGAGAGGGCACTCAACGGGTTTTTTAAATCGTTGACCAACATGCTCACAAACGAGTTGATTTGCTGTCCTTTTTCTTCTACCCGCTTTTTTTCCTTTTTTAGGGCGGCGAGCGCGTCGGTAAGGCCTTTGTTGGCGTGCCGAAGTTCCTCGTTGAGGTCTTCTTCGCGCAGAATAGCCGCTGTAAGTTTTACGTTGATTTTTTTGCGCTCAATGGCGTAGTTACACATTTTCACGAAAATATCGGAACGCAATTCTTGTTTTACGATATAATCTTGTGCGCCGTGTTTAATAGCTTCGAGCGCAAGCGTGTTATCGGTATTCCCGGTGAGCACCACAATGGGTATTTCGGGAAAGTGTTGCAGCAAGAAGTGCAAACCGGAAAGTTCGTGCGCATCGGGCAGGGAGAGGTCGAGCAGGCACAGGTCAACTTCCAGACCGAGCAGATGCTCCTCCGCCTCTGCCAACGATTGTGCATGTACAAAGAGAAAACGTTCCAGCAAGCCATCTTTTCTGAGCCTGCTTGTTAGAAGTTTAAAATCCGCCGGATTATCTTCTATGTAAAGGATGTGAATTGCACGCGTAGTCATGCAATAAAGATAAAAACTAATTTTTCAACTTTGCAAGTTTGAACCAAAAGCCTTCTACATATTTAACCATTTCGATAAAACCCGCAAGGCTGCTCGGCTTCACCAAAAAACCATTGGCAAATAGCTGATAGGAGCGCACACGGTCGTTTTCCTCGGTCGAGGAGGTAAGCATAATAACGGGAATATGCTGTAAATCAGCGTGTTTCTTTATCTCTTGCAACACCTCGTACCCAGAGCGTTTGGGCAAATTGATGTCGAGCAGAATCAGGTCGGGGCGCTTGCTATCGAAAAACGGGGATTCGCGCTTCAGAAAACGCAGCGCTTGGTCGCCGTCGCGCGAAACGTGCAAGGTGTAGGTAAGTTCGCACTTGCTGAAGGCGCGCTTCGTGAGCACTACGTCGGGCAAGTGGTCTTCCACCAAAAGAATGTGAACGGATCTATTTTCTTCTATCGTAGGCATATCGTCCAAAAAAGAGCAGTCATAAAAAGGGCAGTCATTGCACCTGCATATTGCGCCGTGCGTGCGGGGCATCTGGCAGATTATCTTTTGGTTTAACTACAAACCGCTCAATTAGTTTGCCCTTGTGCCGTATCTTTACCCGCCGTCGGCACTTAACCCTTTTGCACGCTATGTATTTGCTTTTTGTTGTGCGCTACATATTTGTATGCGTTTTGTTTGCTTTTTGCGCAGGGATACCTCACGTGGGTGTTGGGCAAGAAAATCTTGTTCCTAACAGTGGCTTTGAGCGAT
>CAYUJH010000230.1:0-2881 GCA_964444995.1 uncultured Roseobacteraceae bacterium
AACTTCCTCAATTTTAGCTTGTTCGGCGTGGGGGTCGAAGTTGTGTAACCAGCCTTCGAGCCGTTGCTTGGTTACGTTGGTTGCCTGCGCCCGCGCACGAATCATCAGAAACGTCTTTTTGTTAGCGGCAATATCGCCGCCTACCTTTTTACCAAATTGGGCTTGGTCGCCATAGACATCGAGTAGGTCGTCTTTGAGCTGGAAGCCAATCCCCAAATTTTCGCCTACGCGGCGCAGGTGGGCGGCTTGGGTAGGGTGTGCCCCGGCGAGCAGCGCACCGAGTTGCAGGCAAAAGCCGGGGAGTACGGCGGTTTTCAGGCGAATCATTTCCAAATAGGCCTCTTCTTCTACCGTATCGAGCCGTTCAAAGTCCATATCGAGCTGCTGCCCTTCGCATACCTCGATGGCGCATTGGTTAAAGAGCGCGAGGGTGGTTCGTAGGTAGCGGTCTTCTACCTGCATGACCAACTCGTAGGCTTTCACGAGCATCGTATCGCCGGAAAGAATCGCGACGTTTTCGTTCCACTGTTCGTGCACGGTGGGCTTGCCGCGTCGGAGCGGGGCTTTGTCCATGATGTCGTCGTGCATGAGCGTAAAGTTATGGAACACCTCTAGCCCTACGGCGGGGGGGATGACGCGCTGGTAGTCGTCGGCGAAGAGCGCATAGCCCATGAGGGTAAGCATAGGGCGCATCCGTTTTCCGCCGAGCGTCATTAAATAGCCAATGGGCTGATAGAGGTTTTCGGGCTGCGCTTTTAGGGGCAGTTGCGCGATATAGGCGTTGATTTCTTCGAGGGCTTTCTGCGGATAAAACGACATGTTAGAAGAAAAAGAAGGTGGAACAACAGGAAAACCTCTGCACTGGTACGGCAAAGGATATGCGAGAAGAACACTACAAAAAAGCGGCTTGTTTTCGGGAAAAGCAAACAAAAAAAGCCCACATGCGGTGGGCTACAGGAGTGAGCTATACGGAAAGGGCAAATCTTTACGCCACCGACGAGGTAGCATCGAAGTTGCGCGAGAAGGCAAAAATGCGGTCAATCGAGCTTTCTCGCGGCTGCCGTTCGGCTTCTTCTAGGTTTCGTTTTATGTAAAGCAGTTCAAAAAACTGCTGTTCTAGGGCTTCATCTTCAAAAATTCGTTCCTCCCAAAGAAGGTTTTCTTCCGGCGAAAGTTCGTCGTACACATACTTAATCAGCGGAAGAGGATACAGGTTTTCTAGCATACTTTGTGTTACTTTGATTTTCTTCAACTAAACGCATCTGCTTGCGCAAGTTAATGAGTGCGTACCGCATACGACCGAGCGCAGTGTTGATACTTACATCGGTCATCTCAGCAATTTCTTGGAAACTCATTTGCATATAGTGGCGCATCATGAGCACTTCGCGTTGCGTTTCGGGCAATCGTTGGATAAACTCCCGTAGGCGTGCGTGCGTTTCGTTGCGGATTTGGATGGTTTCGTACGAATCCTCCGCAAAGTCGAGCGTGTTGAACACGTTGCTGCCATCTTCCATTACAATAGTTGGATAACGCTTCTGCTTTCTGAAATAGTCGATAGACATATTGTGGGCAATGCGCGAAATCCACGGCAAAAACTTGCCTTCTTCGTTGTAACGACCTGATTTAATTGTTTTAATGGCCTTGATGAAGGTCTCTTGCAACAAGTCTTCGGCGATGTAGTGATCTTTTACAATCAGTAATATCGTTGTGAAGATTTTGTTCTTGTGGCGATTAACCAGCGCCTCAAAGGCTTTTTCGTTTCCACTTTTGTACTGAGCAATTAGTTCGCAGTCACTTACTTTGTACTTTTTCATCTTGATTACATTTAGTTAACGGAAAAATGATTTTGGTATTGTTGCTAGAAAGTTCGTATTTCTGGCTAGTCGTTCGGGCAGCTCGGAAAATCGTGGTTTACAGTTCCCTAGGCTACCTATACAAATGATGACAAACCTTCATCCAATTCAAATTTCTTTGTCTAATAATAGGCGGGGTTGACCGACGGATTCGGGGCATTCGTCAAAAAGCCCTTTTTTACCCCCTCCAAAGGGGGAATACCGCGGCACACAAATTGTACTTTTTCATGAAAGAATTAGATTATTATTATATGGGTTTGGCACTCCAAGCCGCGCAAGAGGCCTTCGAGCGGGGGGAGATTCCCGTGGGGGCTATCGTGGTAGCGGAGGGGCAGATTTTGGGGAAAGGGCAGAACTACGTCGAGCAGTTCAACGACCCTACCGCGCACGCCGAGATGATTGCCCTTACGAGCGCGTGCCATTATAAAGGCAGCCGCTACCTGAACGACGCCACGCTGTACGTAACCCTAGAGCCGTGCCCCATGTGCGCCGGCGCGATTTTCTGGGGGCAACTGGCACGGCTTGTCTATGCCGCTCCCGACGAAAAGCGAGGTTTTTCCACGTTGGCAAGTCCGCTGCTGCACCCCAAGACCCTCGTTACCGCAGGGGTGCGCCGCGAGGAGTCAGAAGCCTTGCTAAAAGCCTTTTTTCGGACATTGCGCGGGTAATTCGGCAAAAGGCGGCAGCTTCGCCCAACCATTTGAAATGTTATTAGTTTAGTAGAGTAGATACCTTTGTTATCTATATAAATCTTATTATCCAACCTTAAATACACAAACGAATGGCTTTTGAACTTCTTGCATTACCCTACGCGTATGACGCGCTCGAACCACACTTCGACGCGCAAACCATGGAAATACACCACACAAAACACCACGCCGGCTACGTAGCGAAACTAAACGCGGCGATTGAAGGCTCGGCGCACGCCAATGCCTCTATCGAAGAGCTAGTGGCAGCCGCTGGCAAACACGGCGGCGCAGTGCGCAACAACGGCGGCGGACACTACAACCACTCCCTCTTCTGGAGCA
>CAYUJH010000231.1:0-2870 GCA_964444995.1 uncultured Roseobacteraceae bacterium
TTTTCGAAGGAGGGGTTAGGGGTGGTTGCGCCCTCGCTCCTCACAATGAGGCGCGTATAACATTCCCCTTCTTTCAAAGGAGGGGTTAGGGGTGGTTGAATCAAGGAAGGGCTAAGGGCGGTTGCTTCCCGTACCGAGTGCAAGCACAATTTCTTCTAAGTTTTCTAAGCGGTAGCGCAGCTCGGCATTTTCTTCGCGTAGTTGTTGTAGCTGCTTCTCTCCTTGTGCATTCAGTCCGCTGCTGTGCTTAATCTTTTGAATTTTTACATAATACGAGCCGATAATCGCCGATAGGGGAATGCCAAATACCATTACAATGGCAGTGAGTCCGACAAATTCTTCCATGATATTTACTTTTAAAGACCAACAAATTGGATAGATTGAAATCTTCATAAAACTAACGTAACTCTTTTTAGTCGTTTTTCCTAAGATGTCGCTGCTTTACGAGCGGTTACGGGATTGCACAAAAAAAATAAGGAACTTCTAGCTCGTCTTTGAATTTTTTGGCGTTTTGGGTAAAGATAACTACTTTAGCTGCATGGAACGTTGGCAATCTTTTTTTCTGTTTCGCGCATTGCGCAGTTTTTACTTTTGGGCAGGTCTTGTATTTGTGCTCTGGATTGCTTTTTTCGATAGCAACAACTTCGTGAAGCAGTACCATTTGGGGCAAAAACTTTCGAGCCTAAAAGCAGAAAAAGTGTTCTATGAAACCGAAATTGAGCGCATAGACAAAGACATGAAAGAACTTTCGAGCGACCCCGAAATGCTCGAAAAGTTTGTGCGCGAAAAGTATATGTTCCAACGTAAAGGGGAAGACATTTACCTTGTAGAAGAAGAAAAATAGCACGTCCCCGTTCTAGTACTCTTCCTTGCAAGCCTTTTTCCCACAACACGCAGTATCCTTGATGTTCTTTTTCCCAAACCTTTCCACCATGCGTATGTCTTTTTTGCGAAGCACTGTGTTGTGCGGCGTTTTTTTATTGTCTTTTTCGTGCAGTAAGAACCTCACCGAGCAGGCAGACAGCCTCTTTTCTGCCGGCCAGTACGCCGAGGCTGTCAGCGCCTACACCGGCTATCTCGCCGAGCATCCTACCGATGCCAAAAGCCTGTATAACCGCGGCCGTGCTTACGAAGAACTCGGCGAGTTACCCAAAGCCCTCAACGATTTCCACGAAGCGGCTACCCTCGACCCACAAAGCGTACAAATTCGGATGAGCTTGGCGCAGTGCTATTTCAAACTTGCACAGTACAAAAGTACCCTCAATACGCTCAACGACCTGCTGCTGCAAAAACCCAACGAGGCGCAAGCGTTTTACCTAAAAGGCCGCGCCGAGCAGAATCTAGGAAAGGTAAAAGACGCGCTAGAAAGCTACACGAGTGCGATTCGGTACAATGCCAAGCACGCCAATGCCTATTTGGCGCGGGGAATGCTGAAAGAAGCCGCCTACAAAAACAAAAAAGGTTGCGACGACCTCAAAAAGGCGCGCAACCTCGGTGCAGCAGAAGCCGCTGCCTTATTGGCAAAATACTGTGCTTCGTAGCGCCTTGCAGGCTATGCGGAAGGGCTGACTACCCAACGGTAACGGTGGGCGTGTTGCCCGGCACGGAGATTTTTTGAAGAACCCTCGTCAGTTCTTCTGGGTTTTGTGTGCCGATGAGCAGTTTCTTACCATTCGTAAATTCGAGTTGCAAGCCTGTATTGCCCGCTACGTTTAGCGCGTTTCCTCTTCCGGCAATACCCATGCGCAAGCCCCAACCTCCGTACTCGCCAATGGGGTTGTAGGTGCGTACGTATGCTTTGCCGATGTCAGCCCATGCATAGCGCCGAAAAGTAAGGTGGAAGGGGAAAAAGCGTACCTGTACGGCATCTGCTTCAATGAGCGTATCGAGTCGGAGGTATGCGAACAAGCCTGTTGTTAGAAGCGTAAGCACTGCCACAAGTGCGAGTACTACGGTATCGCTCGTGGTGTCTGTACCCACGGCATGGGTGCCGGTAAGATGCGCATACACCCCCAAAAAAAGGGCGAGGTCTGCTCCGAGCAGTATCACCCACAGCCACCACTGCCGAAAGTGCTGGCGTTCGGTAAATAATACGTTTTTCATGACTTTTTAATCGTTGATAGTGCTGCTCAGTACGCAGCTAGTAAGATTTTCTGTTAGTTACGTAAAATTACGAGGTATGTTGCCTTTTCGGTGCTATGTCTGTTTTTGTGGGGGAAAAACTGTAGCGTGGCATTCGGGCGGTTTCGGGTGCTAAAAAAGTGTGTTATTCAGTTTTTAATATACTAACTTTGGTTGTACGAATAGTTGTAGATAGTTTTTTCTGCCGATATACAACGCCTGTAAAGCGTAGGGTCGGTAAAATTCGGTCCGTCGTACACAACAAGAGCGAAGGAAGTAGGATGTTGTAACGCAAACGTTGGTCTATGACGTAGTTGATTGAAAGAACATTCTTGGCACGCACAGACGAAGGTCTATGGTACATTCATTTTTCCAAAAACAGGCGAACGCATGGCCATTAAATACAAAGAAGACAAAAGCTACGGCTTTTTGATAGAGCGCACGATTAAGCGCATACGGCAAGCATTTCAGCGCAAACTCAACGCGCACGGCGCGGGCGTAACCGTGGACCAGTGGGTCATCCTCGATAAACTGCAAAAACACGACGGACTGAGCCAAAACGAATTAGCCGATAGCACCTTTAAAGATGCTCCTACCGTTACGCGTATCATTGACCTGCTGTGCAAAAAAGGTCTGACCGAGCGGGTTATGGACGAGGAAGACCGTCGTCGGTTCAAGATTCATCTTACCCCGCTAGGGCGCGAGCGCATTGCCGAAATTATGCCGGTCGTCGTGGAATTGCGTCGGCA
>CAYUJH010000232.1:0-2807 GCA_964444995.1 uncultured Roseobacteraceae bacterium
CCCAATTGGGATACTGTTGGCTTCTGGAGCCTGCCCGGTATCTACCGAAATGTACCCTCCTGAGGCGATGATGCGGTCAAGCGCGGAGCGATCTACCTTCAGGTCGCGCTTGATAGGGAAAATATCGGCGCGAAAAGGCTCAAGCCACAGCGTATCGCCTTCTTGAAACGAGCGAAGATGTAACTGGCAAGTGGATAATCCCGCAATAGGGCCATGCGCCTTTCCGTTAACCATGATGCCACACTGTCCGCAAATGCCTTCTCGGCAGTCGTGGTCAAACGCGATAGGTTCTTCCCCGCTTCTTACTAGGGTATGATTGAGGTGGTCGAGCATTTCCAAGATAGACATATCTGGCGCGAGGTCTTGCATTACGTAGTGCTGAAAGGCACCTTCGGCGTTGCAGCTTTCTTGCCGCCATATTTTTAGTTGTAAGTACATAGGGTGCTTGTATGTTTTATAAGGTCGAGACTGGGAATGCCTATGCTATAAAGTTACTAAGCCTTCTTGTGAACGCCAATACCTTTGCACTTTTTCTGTTTTCCCTCGTTAAATTTGTTACGCTGTTTCTTTTGTTACATCGTTTGTTACATCGTTGTACGAAAAAATAGCGTTTTAGGAAGGCGAACGCAAGGGTAAAAGGGTGTTCTTCCGGATAAGAATGAATAAAACCTTATACCTTGCACGAGTTTTGATGGGTGTTCTCTGCTACTAGGCTGCGTTCGCCTTGCTCACGCCATGCCCCTGCGTATTTTGGTAGTGACTAGCCTGTTCGCCAAAAATGCCCAGCCTGCTAAAGTTTACGTACATGTATCGCTTGTTGCTACAACTCACTATTGCTGTCTTCTTGCTGCTTCTGCTTTCTGCGTGTCATCGCAAGACCTGTCCGGCGTATCAAAGTACGTTCTTGCTAGGTAAGGGTGATGCCGAGGAGTTTTTTTCCTATTTCTCGGCACTTGACTCCTTGCCTAAAGATAGTGGCTTATTTCGTAGCAGAGGAAAAACAAAAAATGGTTTGGTGCGCAGGAAGGGAGCACCCAATGTGTGGGCATTTCTTGGCGGAAAATCTTACGAGCCTCGTCATACGTTCCCCAAAGTTATCTCCACTAAAAATTATGTGCTCGATACGGCAGGCATGGTACCACCTAGCTCGGCAGAGGCGTTGGCAGGCGAAGACCTGATTGCTTCGACCAAAAAAGATAAACCGCAAAAAGAACGCCGCAAAAAAGAACCTACGCCAGCGCTTTCCGAGGATGATGGTGGCTTGATGGGTGAGGGGCGCGTGGCAGATGACTTCGAGGACGGTATGAATGTACCCACGCCTACGCGAAAACCTGTGCCTATCGCCGATGAAAGTACCGGTAAGATAATCGCTGTGGCTGCAGATAGCGTAGCGAAAGACTCGGTAGAGGTAGTGCTCAAATTTTCAGACCAAGTAACCTACGAGGCTCTTTTTGGCGACCCCGCCGAGCAACTTGCCGAAGAAAAAAAACAACGTAAGGAAATGTTGGAGCAGATTCACCAAGAGCGCATGGCAAACGGAGGCAAGAAGATAAAAAAGAAAAAGAAAGACCGAAAGAAAAATGAACTCTTTCCGGAGCCTCCCGCAGAGAAGAAAGAGGATACCCCTCCCGACGACGACGCACGAAAAGAAGAAACCGACGACGATAATTAAATAGGATGAACTACAGCAAAAAAGGGCATTACCATACGGTAACGCCCTTTTTTATTTCATCGAGTCAGCCTGTTTGGTTATTTCTTGTCGTCGTAGCCCTCGGGGCGTTTCCAGCGCTGTGGCCCTACCGGCTCGGGCTTAAACTTAAATTCTTGTGTTTTGAGTAGTTCCATGGCTGTTTCCACTGCTTTTTCGAGCTGCGGGTCGCGGCCTTGCAGCACAAGTTTGGGTTCTTGAATTACCTCGATGTCGGGAGCAACACCCTCGCCCTCTACGGCCCATTTGCCGTCGAGGTCGAAGAAGCCACCGCGAGGGGCTACCATGCGGCCGCCGTCAATGAAGCGCGGTGTGTCCCACGTGCCTACTAGGCCGCCCCACGTCCGCGTACCTACCAACGGCCCAAGGTTCTGCGCCTTGAACATATACGGAAGTAGGTCTCCACCGGAGCCAGCACGCTCGTTAATAATCATCACCTTGGGCCCCCAGATACCAGCATTGGGCGTTGTCCATGGGCGACGGTCGTTGGCTTTGCTGTTGAAATAGCCAAGCGGTCGGCGGTTCATGATGTCCACCATGTAGTCGGCAGCCGAGCCACCACCGTTGTTGCGCTCGTCAATCACCGCGCCTTTTTTGTGCTGTTGTGCAAAATAGTAGCGGTTGAACGACGTAAATCCCGCGCCCGATGTGTTGGGCACATACACGTAGGCGAGTTTTCCACCCGAAAGCTCGTCCACCTTGCGGCGGTTGCTTTCTACCCAATCTACCATGCGGAGCATAAACTCGTTGCTTACCGGTTTTACAAGCACTTCGCGTGCCCCGGCGAGTTCTGGCTTTTTATTCACCGAAATACGTACAGATTGCCCAGCAGTTTGTTCAAAAAACCGATAGACGTTGTCGGTAGCGCTGAGCGGCTGCCCATTGACCGCCACGAGGTAGTCGCCCTCGGCGATATTGAGGCCGGGCTGTGCTAAGGGACTTTCGGTGGTCGGGTTCCAACTTTCGCCTGTATAGATTTTTTTGAACTGATAGAATCCTTTGTTGATGGCAAAGTCGCAGCCCAGCAGCCCTACCGGTACACTTTTGAGGTTGGGCATGTCGCCGCCCGACACGTAGGAGTGCCCTATGGCTACTTCGC
>CAYUJH010000233.1:0-2800 GCA_964444995.1 uncultured Roseobacteraceae bacterium
TACAGCAGTTGCGAACCTTGCCCTATGTGCTTGGGGGCTATTTATTGGGCGCGGCCGCGCTGCGTATTCTTTGCCAACACGAAGGAAGATGCCGCCGCGATTGCCTTCGACGACCAATTTATTTACGAAGAACTGCCACTCCCCCCGGCCGAACGCAGCATTCCCTTCGTTCGGGTGAAAAGTGTTGAAGCCCTAGAAGCCTTTCGGAGATGGGCTGAAAAAAAGGACAAAACGCTCTACTAAGTTTGGAGTGTTAAACGAGAAAGAAAAAAAATAAAGCGTTATGACTATCACATGTTTTGCGTATCTTAAAAAGTATTAAATTGCCGAGAAACAAACCTTTTTTTAACAGAAAGAACGCAGAGAAATCATGGCTCAATTCCTACTGTCGGCAAGGCGCTCGGTGTTTTTTATCCCTCTTTTCTACCTTTTTTTAGGGCTTGTATGGATAAAGTTTAGCGATGACTTTGTGTTTTCGCTCACTAAGCACTTACAGGCCGACGATATCCTGCTGATTTCTAAACAGAAAGGATTTTTTTATGTGGTGGTAACCTCCATCCTGCTGTTTTATCTGATAAGAATTTCGACACGCCGCCTTGTTTCGGTGAAGCGAGATTTTGAGCGACTCTTTGAAAAACATCCCAAGCCCATGTGGATTTACGACCTCGAAACAAGCAATATTTTGTTGGTCAACGAGGCAGCCTGCCGCGAGTATGGCTACACACGAGAAGAGTTTTTAACATTAAGCTTGTACGACCTTCGGCCTAAAAGCGAACACGAAAGGCTAAAGGAAAACCTGCGCAATAACACATCCGAAGGCTACTCGAACAGTGGCGAATGGCTACACAAGAACAAAGGCGGCGAAACTTTTTATGTGAATATCTTTTCGCACGATACGCTGTATGGAGGCAGAAAGTGTAGAATTGTTACTACTATCAATATCCACCAGCTGACCATGCTGCAACTTCACAAGAATAACATACAAAGTGCCATAGATAATGCCACGCTCGTTTCCATTACCGATACCAACGGGGTCATTTTGGAGGTAAACGATAAGTTTTGCCAAGTAAGCCAATGGGCGAGAGAGGAACTGCTTGGGCGCACGCATGCCGCTCTAAATTCAGACCACCACGACGTGCCTTTTTGGCAAAATATGTGGCAAACTATTTTGGCAGGAAAGACGTGGAAATGCGACGTGAAGAATCGCGCAAAAGATGGCTCCTTCTATTGGTTAGATACCGTAATTACTCCCTTGCTCGACCGCGATGGGCGCATTTATAGATTTATGGAGATTTCCTACGTAATTACGGAGCGCAAGCAGTTAGAACAGCGAATGTGCCGCAAAAATGAGCAGCTCGAAGAAATTGCATGGATACATTCGCACAAGGTAAGAGGCCCCACCGCTACCATATTGGGGCTGTGCCAGCTACTCGCACAGGAGGGCATCACCTTCGACGAGCGCGAACAGTACATTGCCCTGTTGCACAAATCGGCCATGCGCCTCGACGAAATGATTCATAAAATCGTTGAAAACAGCTCGGAAATAGCCTGAAAAAATATTTTTTGAGAGATTTTAAATATTTATAACATGCCGCTTTCTAAGGGAAGTATGTACTTTGGGGATGTTACGTGCTAAAACACCTATACGCGTGCCGCAGTTAACTAAAAACAGCACTCACGTATCCAAATTACATGCCTAATGCCACAGAATAACGACCCTACGGAGGAGCGTACGCAGCGCGAACAACTCCTCAGAGCTGCGCAAATTGAGCAAATGAGCTATCAACAGTTGAGGCAACTGGTAGAACAAGTACCCGGCGCGATTCTGCAAATCGCTAGAACGGAAGAAGGTGCACTGTGCTTCCCTTTTGTAAGTGCAGATGTAGAGCAGTTACTTGGCATATCGTTCGAAATAATACAAGAAAACCCTGATACGTTTTTCCAAAAACTTACCACGGAAGACCGTACCGAGTGGCTTGCACAAATGGAGGAGTCTGAAGCATACTTGAGGCCGTGGACTTTTCAATTCACACCTGCAGGTGAACCGGGACGCTGGCTGCGCGTGGTGGCCAAGCCCGAAAAGCAAGCAAGCGGTGAGATTATATGGCACGCCCACCTAAGCGATACCACCGCGCAACATCAGCAAGAAAATATCATTCAGCAACAGTACAACGACCTTGCCACGGTAGAAGAGGAACTGCGCGTTAGCTTGGAGCAGCTCACCGAGTCGCAAAAAATGTTGCAGCGCGAGCAAAAATCGCTCAAACACGCCCTTGCCCGCAACAAAGCCATTACGCAGGCTATCGAAAGCAGTGCCCTAGTTTCTATTACCGACCTTACGGGCAAAATACGCAAGGCAAATAGGTTATTTTGCGAAGTTTCGGGGTATCTCCAAGCCGAATTGCTGGGGCAGGACCACCGCCTCATCAATTCAGGGCATCACCCTAAAGCGTTTTGGGCGGAGATGTGGCAACGTATTACAAAGGGGGAAGTGTGGCGAGCCGAAGTCTGCAATCGCGCCAAAGATGGGACGCTTTATTGGGTGGATACAAGTATCAACCCGATTTACGACGAACACGGCAAACTCTATCAGTACCTATCCATACGTACCGTCATCACCGACCGCAAACGGGCTGAGGGGAAACTACGCGAAAGCGAAGAAAACTACGCCCGTATCATGGCGCACATACCAGACTGCGTGTATAGATATCGCAGAGATGGCACGTTTACCTACCTCAATCCGGTCTGGGAAGAAATGATTGGCATTTCCGTAGCAGAGGCGTTGGAAAATCCCGACGTA
>CAYUJH010000234.1:0-2771 GCA_964444995.1 uncultured Roseobacteraceae bacterium
GGGCCCGTATCGCCCATTTCCCAGAAGTTATCTTTTTTGGAGGCATAAATGATGCGCTCTTTTTCCACATAGGCTTCCCAAAAGGCAGCGGCTTCGGTATCGGCAGGCAGGTTGTCGTCGGCATCGCCTTCGAAGACGGTAACGTACAGGCGTTCTTTGGGGAGTTTATACACCTCAGTAAGCAGTTCCCATGCCCAAGCAATCGCTTCCTTTTTAAAGTAGTCGCCGAACGACCAGTTGCCCAGCATCTCGAACATGGTATGGTGGTAGGTATCAAGACCGACCTCTTCCAAGTCGTTGTGTTTGCCCGACACGCGCAAGCACTTTTGCGTATCGGCTACGCGCCGCGCCTCTGGTACGGCATTCCCCAAGAAATAATCTTTGAACTGGTTCATGCCTGCGTTGGTGAACATGAGCGTGGGGTCGTTCTTCACCACCATCGGTGCCGAGGGCACAATGACGTGGCCCTTTTCTTTAAAAAAATTGAGAAAGTGCTGTCGAATTTCTTTTGCGGTCATATCAGTAAGTATTATTAACGTCTAATATCTTGATAAAATACAACTATAAAAAGGATAAATACAATTTTATTTGTAAATGAGGGAAATACTCTTTTGCTTTGGTCGTTCAAATCAATACAGACTCACGAAACTTACTTACAAGGTTTGCTCGATTTGTGGGCAAATTTAACACAAATATTTTCTACTGATGGCTAAAATAAGTTACTATTACGACACAGAGACCTGCCGGTACGAGCGTGTCAGAACGTCGAAAGTAGATGTCATACTCAACGGATTAGGCTTACTTTCCATCTGTATCCTGTTCGGATTCGTTATCTCGATTGTTCGCTCCGAGTATTTCCCCTCCCAAAAAGAACTCCAACTTACCAAAGAGAACGAAGACCTTTTGTTTTCATACAACCTTATCAACAAAGAGGTCGAAGGCTTAAAAAAGATGATGGGCACGCTCCAAGAACGCGACGACAACGTATATCGCGTAGTGTTTGAAGCCGAGCCTATTCCCGAGCAAATCCGCATTGCAGGGGCTGGAGGTAGCGAACGTTACCAAGACCTAATAGACCGCAAACTTACGCACGAGGAGTTGGTGCTCAGCACGATGTCGAAGGTGGATAAGCTCAAACGCCAGATGTACATACAAACCAAGTCGTACGACCAACTTTTTGAAATGGCGATGAACAAAAAAGAAATGCTCGCCTCTATCCCTGCCATTCGCCCCGTTTCCGATAAAAACTTAAATCGCTTTGCCTCTGGCTTCGGTATTCGGATGCACCCTATCTTGAAAGTACGGAAAATGCACACCGGGTGCGACTTCTCGGCCCCTGTAGGTACGCCTATCTACGCCACCGGCAATGGAAAAGTGGTAAAGGTAGAGCGCAGCGTAACAGGCTACGGCAACGAGATAGAAATAGACCACGGCTTTGGGTACATTACCAAATATGCACACCTTAGTAAGTTCAACGCTAAGCTCGGCGATGTGGTAACACGCGGTCAGAAAATTGGCGAAGTGGGTAATACCGGCATGTCGGTTGCCCCGCATCTACACTACGAAGTAATTTACAACGGGGTAAAAGTAGATCCTACCAACTTCTTCCATGGCGACCTTACCCCCGAAGAATACGAAATATTGCTCAAGAAAGCAGCAGAAGACAATCAATCCTTGGGATATTAATTGGGTTTTGTGGTAATGGAAAGCAGCAACTTTTTAGGTTGCTGCTTTTTTTTTAGGGTAAGATGCCAAAAACTTTGTTTCTTCGTTGTCAATATTTGCACGACTAAGTACGCCCTACTTCATGGAGATTGAGAAAAGATATTATACCATTGGCGAAGTGGCCAAACATTTCGACGTAACGACCTCCCTCATTCGGTTTTGGGAAAGTCAGTTCGATATCATCAAGCCGCGCAAAAACAAAAACGGAGTGCGGCAGTACACCAAAGAAGACTTGGAGGCCATCCGCACTATCTACCACCTCGTAAAAGAAAAGGGATATACGCTCAACGGGGCGCAGGAAATTATCCGCAACAAGCCCGACATTTCCGAAAACGTCGAGCTTATCGGCACGCTTGAAAACCTAAAAGGATTTTTGCTTGAACTGCGCAACAAGCTGCCAACTCCGCCTGAAGAAGAAGAAACTGCTGCGGAGTAGAGCCCTGCTGTGCAAAATGCCTGTACGTTTTTAGCGAAGTTGCGGTGCGTTTTTTCGTTTTTTACGCAGGTAGATGACCTCACCTGCGGCCGGTTCTTGGCCTATCAGCATTTGGTTGCGCTGGTGCAAGTCGCGTAGGCGTACGGCGTATCGGTGTGCTATTTTTTTCATCGTATCGTGTGGCTGCACGATGTGCTCTGCCTCTTCGGCTTTTCCTCTGCGCTTAGAAATATAGACCGTATCGCCAGCTTGTAGCTGCGGAAAACGCGGAGGGATTACCTCGTTATACGCATAGATGTTGTCTTCTGTCAGGTTGTACTGAGCGGCTATTTCGCGCCAGCTGCGCTTGCCGTCGGCGCGGATAGCCTTAGCCGTGTTGATGTACAAGAAGCGCGGGCCGTATTTTCGTTCGTTCGGAATGGGTAGGGAGTAGGCTTTTTTGCTCTCTTCGCCTACAAAGCGCAGATTACTGCTGCCGGTCGAGACGGTATCCATGAAAAAGAAGATGTCTGCCGTAGCGTTGACGGGCACGCGGGCTACGAGCGGTGCCTGCTCGATGAGATGCTTCTTCCGCTTGGCATTCGTCCCCAAAATATACGCCATGTGCCCC
>CAYUJH010000235.1:0-2750 GCA_964444995.1 uncultured Roseobacteraceae bacterium
GAAACAAACACGCAAGGCGGTAACATGGCTGTGCCAGAAATTGCAAAAGCCCATTCTGAAACTCACCGACCGCGACTACAACGACAATGGCATGAGCGAGTTGGTTACCGAATACGGCCCTGCCTACAACATTAATCTCAAGGTATTCAATCAGTTGCAGCGCACTATTACCGGCTGGCCGGGCGGAAAACCCAACGCCGACGATAGCAACCGCCCCGAACGCGCCAAGCCTGCTAAAAAACGGGCGATTATTTTCTCTCCACACCCCGACGACGACGTGATTTCGATGGGCGGCACGTTCATTCGTTTGGTTGACCAAGGGCACGAGGTGCACGTAGCCTACCAAACATCGGGCAATATTGCCGTATTTGACGACGATGTTATTCGCTTTGCCGATTTCATGAAAGACTTCCAACAAACGTTTGAGGCCGGCACCGGTGCGGAGTCGGCGGAGGTCTTGTTCGAGCAAATTGTCGAGCGGTTGAAGAACAAAAAACCCGGCGAGGTGGACGCGCCCGAAGTGCAAAAAATAAAAGGACTCATTCGGCGCGGAGAAGCCAAAGCGGGCTGCCGCTATGTAGGTATCCCCGACATACAGGCGCACTTCCTCGATATGCCCTTCTACGAAACTGGGTTGGTGAAAAAGAAGCCTTTGGGCGAACAAGATATTCAAATCATTGTGGATTTACTGCAAGACCTCAAGCCGCACCAAGTATATGCCGCCGGCGACCTTTCCGACCCACACGGTACGCACCGCGTATGTTTGCAGGCGATTTTTGAGGCCATCGAACGCCTGAAAGACGAAGCGTGGATGAAAGATTGCTGGGTGTGGCTCTACCGAGGCGCATGGCAAGAGTGGGACATTGACGAAATTGACATGGCCGTACCGATTAGCCCCGAAGAGTTGCTCCGCAAACGCCGCGCTATTTTCAAGCATCAGTCGCAGAAAGACCGCCCGCTTTTCCCCGGCTCCGATGCGCGTGAGTTCTGGCAACGCGCCGAGCAACGCAACCGAGGCACTGCCCAACAGTACGACCAGCTAGGCTTTGCCGAATACGAAGCCATTGAGGCCTTCAAACGCTATCATTTCTAACGAACTGATAGGCACATAAAGGACTGACTATCTGTGGAGTATGCGGATTTGGATAGGTTTGCTCGGCAAACTGAATCTCGCCCGAAGCACGTACGGCGAGAAAAGTAGAACAGCGCGTACCATAGGCTTGGCTTTCAATAAACATGGGCGAAAGCACGCGCTCCCATTCGAGGGATACGCCGGTAGAAGGTAGTTCCGCATCGGTGGGGCGCGTGCGATTTTGCAACGCCTCGAACGGGTGCGTGTACTCAGGCATCTGTTCGGTGCCCGCGCACGTTTGTAGGTACTGCTTCAACGCCTCTTTCCCCCGCTGCACCTTTGGCCAAGGGGTATCGAGTAGGTGATTGCTCAGGCCATATAGGCCCGGGGCAAGCGTGCGAACAACGCCTTCCTTATTGGCATAGTGGCACAGCTGTTCGGCTGTTCCTACTAACAGATTGAAGCCGTTATAAGCTGAGGCTTTTGTATGTACGCGCTGCAAGTAAGCGTCGGGGTTATCGGTGCCTAGCAAAAAATCGGTAACTAAATGCCCACGCGAAGGAGCGTCGGGGCGCATTTCGGAAGGGGCGCGAAAGTTGGTAATCGTCGCCCACCGGCCGCTGCGCGTTACTCCAAACCACGTACCCTGCCCTTCGAGGTCTTTGCCGGCAAGCAGCCTAGGAGCATCCTCCCAAAAATCGGCTTGTGCGGCAGGGCGTGCGTAAAACTCATCGCGGTTGGCCATGACTACAAGCGGGAAACTGGCGTATTGCCGCCAAGAAAAAAGAACAAGACACATAAAAATTATACCTTAGTTTGTGTAATTTTGTATCCTCGACGCAACAAGTAACACGAAAAGGAGGGCAATGTGATGATTTTTATTGCTCCAAGTACAACGTTCAATTTTATTAACAAGATAATTTACGAACGTTTTTCTGTTTTTTGTACTTTGCGCTTGTATCTGTTTATCACGGATTTAATTTGAAATCATTAACACGTTCATAACGTACTAACAGTTAAACCACAATCATCTCCTACAACGACCTACTTACAAAAAAGAGACGCCTTCTTACTGCATAGAAGGCGTTTTTTTATTGCACGTATTTTATGGCAACTTATCGCTAAAACACTAAAAAAATGGTAAAAATTTATACAGACGGTGCGGCTTCGGGTAATCCCGGCCCAGGGGGATACGGGATAGTGATGCTCTCGGATGCGTACAATCTTAAAAAAGAGTTCTCGCAGGGGTATCGGCACACGACCAACAACCGCATGGAATTGCTTGCCGTAATTGTAGCCCTTGAACAGCTAAAACACGAGGGTACAGTCGTAGAGGTTTACTCCGACTCTTCGTATGTGGTAAATGCAGTGGAGAAAGGGTGGCTGTTCGGCTGGCTTAAAAAAGGGTTTAAGGGCAAGAAAAACGAAGACCTGTGGCGGCGTTTTTACGCGGTGTACCAAAAGCACAAGGTAAAACTCGTGTGGGTACGCGGCCACAACGGCGACTTCTACAATGAACGCTGCGACCAACTCGCCACCAATGCGTATGCCACGAGCAATTTACTGGTAGATGCCGGCTACGAGCAAGCGAGTAAGTAACATCTAAAAAAAAAGGCTGCCCCGAAGAGCAGCCTTTTCTATGGTATTACAAAGAGGGTCGTTATTCAGCTTCGTTGCC
>CAYUJH010000236.1:0-2729 GCA_964444995.1 uncultured Roseobacteraceae bacterium
CCTCAAGGTGCAGCAGCAGCGCATCGAAGAAACCGTGCGTACCTTCCAAGCCGATACCCCACAGCGCGACGACGTTACGTTTTTGGCCTTACAACTCTAACAAGGCAGTACTCCGAACGATAAGAAACGTCAATAACTCCTAAAAATGAATAATATTCTTTTAGCAGTCGCAGTGAGTACAACACAGACTAGCTAATATTGCTCAGCGTTTCTTCCTTGTATCGGTATTTTGTTCGGAGAGTCTGCTTTTTCGCAAGAAAGCACAACCAACGAGTGTGTTCGGAAAGTACGTGCCTCTCCTCCGATACTTAGGCAGACGACTTCTATGTTATGCACGAAACATTTTTATCATTTTATTTTATTTTATTTTACTTACTTTTACGACAATGAACAAACGAAGTCCTTTTTTGGTCATGAGTCTGTGCTTGTTATGTTTTTTTTCTGCACAGGCACAAGAAAAACTTAGCCCCGCCGACTCCATACAAGCGGCTAATACACGCCTTGATAGCCTGTACATTGCCGAAGTGCAAGACAAAGTAGAACTCGACAAGGTGTTGCACGCCGAGCCTCTTTACATAGACTTAATTCGCGACCTCGGTGCTCGAAAAGGAGAAAAAGAGTGGAACGTAGGCATAGGCCTCACCGACAACAATAAGTACGATGCGTACGAAGCACTCATCGAATACGAGTGGGCACCTATCAACCGACTAGGGTTAGAAATCGAATTGCCCTTCTCGTTTTATTACCCAACAGAAGACAACGGAAATGCCCCCGCCAGCCAACTAAATAGCCTGAAACTTGCCGCGCAGTGGTCGTTTTTTGTGTCCGAAAAAATGAAAACCTCGCTTGCTGTAGGGTATTTGCACGAATTTGCCTTCACGGAGTTCAGAAACTATGGTAAAGAAAACATTTATCAAGGAAATATCTATAATCCGTTTTTTGTGGCTGCCAAGCGATGGGGAAATAACTTCCACACACTTTTGTACACCGGTCCTCACATATTTCAAGAATTTGCTACGAAGAAAACTCATTTTGAATGGCAGGTCAATTCCAACATTCACTACATGATTAGCGGCACACGAAATTTTATAGGCATCGAAGTAAATAAAGAATTCGACGAACTGGGAAATTTCAATATGGTCTTTCGCCCACAAATGCGTGTGGGTATTGCCGATAATCTCATTGTGGGCATTGTAACGGGTATTCCTAGCACACGGACTGGCAGCAGACTCAGTAGCTTTATTCGCCTTATCTACGAGCCGGGGCATACGCACAAGTAACTACTCTTTGCTATCTTGCGGCATGAATGCGGAACACTACGTAGGAAACGAGCTATCGCTCTTCCAACATGCTCGCCGCTGGAAAGCGTACTGGAGCAGCAAGGTTATCCCTTTTTTGGGGAAAGAGGTCATGGAAGTAGGAGCGGGGATAGGAGGAACTACCCACGTGCTGCTCGCGCAAGCACCCGACGTACAACGGTGGGTATGCCTTGAGCCAGATGGTAACTTAGCCGCCGAAATTCCCACAAACTTACCTCCCGAATGGCTGGCTTCGGGGCGCGTGGTAGTGGCGGTGCAAACCCTTGCCCACTATGCCCCCGCCGAAACTTTCGACTCCCTTTCGTATATTGATGTCATTGAACATATTGAAGACGATGCCGCCGAGTTGCAACGCGCCGCCGACCGCCTGCGCCCCGGCGGGCATTTGCTCGTTCTAGTGCCGGCGCACAATTACCTTTACAGCCCCTTCGATAAAGCAATCGGCCATTACCGCCGCTACAACAAAAAAATGATGCGGCAAGCCCTCCCAAAAAACCTCCGCATCGTGCGCCTCGACTACCTCGACTCCGTCGGGCTATGTACTTCGTTGGCCAACAAACTACTGCTTCGGCAAGCATACCCCACCCCCAAGCAAATCGCTTTTTGGGATAGTCTGCTCGTACCTATTTCCACGATACTCGACCCCCTCACGGGCTTCTCGGTGGGCAAAAGCCTGCTATTGGTTGCCCAAAAAACGCCTATCCACTAACCCATGTTGAAAGTAAATACCCTCGGCCGGCAATTGGTCGCCGAATTATACGACTGCGATAAGCATCTTCTCAGCCATGTAAAAACCATCAGCGATGCGATGGTGCTTGCCGCCCAGCAAGCCAACGCCACGGTGGTCAACGTTATGTTTCATCATTTCGCGCCGTTTGGGGTATCCGGCGTGGTGGTCATTCAAGAAAGCCACCTTGCCATTCATACTTGGCCCGAATACGGCTACGCATCGGTAGATATCTTCACCTGCGGCGACTCGGTAAGTCCGTGGGTCGCGCTTGGTAGCCTCGAACGGCAACTCAAGGCAGGGCGCGTATCATGCATCGAACTGAGCAGGGGGCAACTTTCGCAACTGCCGCGCCCCTCGTTCCTCGGCGAACCACCTGCACAGGAAGCCACCCAGTGGGGTATTCCCAACGAATTTTCGCACGATGCGTGGTTTACCGAGCGCACGCAGCACCTTGCCCTTTCGGTGCGTCATGCAGGGCATTTGCTCCACAGCGAGCAGTCTGCCTACCAAAAAATAGAAGTTTTTCAGACCAACGCCTTCGGGAAAATGCTTGTGTTGGAAGGAAGTATCGCTTTTACGCAACACGACCAACACGCCTACCATGAAATGTTGGCGCATGTACCCCTTTTGAGCCATCCTGCCCCGCGCAGGGTACTCATCTTGGGCGGCGGCGACGGCGT
>CAYUJH010000237.1:0-2663 GCA_964444995.1 uncultured Roseobacteraceae bacterium
GCGCATTTTTCAGATTAGCATTTCCCAGAACGTAAGCAGCAAGCAAGCGCGTTGCACGCTATGGATAGAGCCACCTTCGTTGGGCGCATTCAGCGTATTCGACTTCGACAAGGCCGAGGAAATCTTTTACTTGGCATACGAATATACCAACCAATTGCTCGAAACATCCAAGTGATTCCCACGCTGCGTAGGCAGGTAATTTTTAATATTTCGTCGTTTTGCGCTTTTAACACAAATTTCTTTGCTTACTAAGCACGCGCCGTGTAAGACTTTTTCGTACTTTTATTGTACTTTATTTATAAAAGTGCCTCACGTTGCGTATGCTAAGAAAGTGTTCTTTCACTGTGCGTACGTGGTCTGCCTGCCAAACGTCTTGTATGAAGGTTTCACACCGTGCTTTTCTTGTTCGCGCGCTCGTCGTATCTGTTCGCTCATATGTTGGGCTAACTGCGCTTGCTTTGTCTTTCCTCGCCCCCGCTAATAGTCTAGGGCAACATAGAACGTACGACCTGATAGTGAATCGTTTGGAACTCTCGCAGGAGTTGCAAAAACGAAACGTTTACAGTTTTGCGCAAGACGACGTGGGGTTCATCTGGATGGGCAGCACCGAAGGTCTTCTGCGCTACGACGGACACCACACACGCGTATATCGGCACCGCAAAAACGACCCAAAAAGCCTTCCCTACAACGAAGTGCGCGGGCTTGTACTCGACCATACGCACGCCCTTTGGGTAGCCACGCAGGCAGGCGGGTTAAGCCTATACAACGCGCAAACCGACGACTTTACGACGTTTTGGCCACGTTCGGAAAAAGGAGAACCTCTCCAAAATACAGATTTTCTTTCCTTGCAAACCTTCCCCGACGACCCCGAACACCTCTGGCTTACCGACTTCAACGGCTATTTTTACCGCTTTCATATCCCTACTACAACCTTCAAACGGTATGCGGCACAGCCGATACGAAACAGAAAACTTAACACCGCGAACGACTTGCTCAAACTTTCCGATAACGAGTTTTTAGTAGCCTACCGCAACGACGGGCTGTTGCGCTGCGACTCGCTCGGTACGGTGCTGAACATGTACCAGCATAGTCTTACCCAAGCAAGCTCTTTGCTCTCTAACCAAGTAAATTGCGTATTTCAAGATAGCAAGCAACGCATTTGGGTAGGTACGGTGGGCGGCGGACTTAACCTATACCAAGCAGCCACAGATGACTTTAAGCACTTCCACGTAGGGGTAAACATATATACCCAAGTAGTACACCACGGCGACGTATATGACATCTACGAAGATGAACTGGGGAATCTATGGCTTTCCACCAATCACGGCTTATTCATTTTCGACCCCAACGAGGAGCGCATCCTCAAGCGTTTTCTACACGACCGCAACACAAGTAAGAGTCTTTCTAACAACCGCACCCGAAAAATCTTTCGCGATACGCAAGGGATTTATTGGGTAAGCAACGACGGAGGAGGTGTACACAACCTCATACGGGGCAAAAACTTTGCGCACGTAGCTCCTCAATACGAGGAGCAAGGTCAACTTACTCACCACATCGTCCGGGGGTTTATGCGGTACGACGACGAGCATCTATGGATTGGTACGCAAGAAGGAGGGATTAATGTATGGCACATTCCTAGCCGGAAAGTAGTAAAAAGCTATCAGCATAAGCGCAACGACCGCTTTTCACTAGCCTCAAATGATGTTACCCATTTTTGCCGTATGCCCGACAGTACGATATGGGTAGGCACATGGGGGGCAGGCATCTCTGTCTTTGACCCTAATACGGAGCAATTTTCGCACCGCATCGAAGACGGTAGCACCCTGCCCGACGACCGCGTGCAATTCGTACACCACGACCAAAGTGGACGCATTTGGGCTGGTACTGAAGGGGGGCTGAGTTACTTTGACCCGGCCACAAAATCTTTTGTGCGCATACAGCACGACCCGCAAAACGAAAATAGCCTCTCGTTCGATGCCATGCAGACGCTTGCCTTCCTAGAGGAGTCTGCCAACGTGTTCTGGATTGGCACATGGCGCGGCCTCAACTACTACGACCACAGTACCGGTACGTTCACGCGCTTTTTTCACGAGCCGGGCAACCCGCAGTCGCTTGCTTCTAACCATGTTATATCGCTCTACGACGACCAAAAAGGCACGCTGTGGATTGGCACGTTCAACGGGGGGCTTTGCAAAATGGATAAAAAAACGCGCACCTTCAAAACCTACTCGCAGGCCGACGGCTTGAGCAACAACGTGGTCTTTGCCATTCTCCCCGACGACGCCGGGCAGCTATGGCTCAGTACCAACAATGGCTTATCGTTATTCTCTCCCCAAGCCGAAACGTTCCGCAATTTCAACGTAGAAGAAGGCCTGCAAGGGCGCGAATTTTGGTGGGGTGCAGCAATGAAGGCAGAAGACGGCACGCTGTTCTTTGGCGGCACAAATGGCTTTACCTATTTCCAACCCCGCGAAATTCAAGTGAGCCGGTACATCCCGCCGGTAGTGATTAGCTCCTTCAAAGTATATGGCGAAGAAATCCCCCTGACAGCTGAAAGGAGTGTTACGCTCGACCATAAAAGCAATTATTTCACGCTCTCTTTCGCTTCGCTCGACTACTCCGACCCGCAAAAAAATCAGTATGCCTATCGGCTCGAAAACGTA
>CAYUJH010000238.1:0-2630 GCA_964444995.1 uncultured Roseobacteraceae bacterium
ACCAAGTAGAGCGCGGCTACGACCTACACGACGTGCTCTATCGCTACGAAAACCACGTAATGCCCTCCTACGAACGCTACATAGCTCACCACAAACACGCCGCCGACCTTATTATTTGCAATAATATTTCGTTCGACACGGCACTGGAAGTAATTCGCGTATTTTTGGACACCAAAATCGCAGAGGCAAAGCAATAACATACCCACATACTATTATGGCAGATACAAAATTTGCAGTCATTGGTTTAGGACAATTTGGGCTGGCCATCGCCAAAAAGCTAGCCAGCAAGGGTGCGGAAGTGCTTGCCATCGACCGCAACATGGAGCGCGTCGAGCTGGTAAAAGACGAAGTTACCTACGCCGTAGCCCTCGACTCTACCGACATCAAGGCGCTCAGTTCGCAAAATATTGCCGATATGGATGCCGTAGTCGTAGCCATTGGCGAGAACATCGAAGGGCTTCTGCTTACCACCGTGCTCCTGCTGGAAATGAAGGCAAAGCGTATCATCGCCCGCGCCATGAGTCCGCAGCAGCATCTTATCTTGGAAAAATTGGGGGTCAAAGAAATCCTATCGCCCGAAGACGAAGTGGGCAGCATGATTGCCGAAATGCTTCTCAAGCCCCACATGCGCTCGTTCCTTTCCCTGCCCGATAACCACGAAATCGCTGAGATTATCCCCCCAAAAAAGATTATCAATCGCAGTGTTGAACAAATCGAGTTCGAAAAAAACTACAACATGAAACTAGTCGCTATCAAGCGACTCTACGAAGAATTTGAGGGCACGCGCAGTGTATTTATCGAACATTTACTCAAAAAGTTCAATCATGAAACTATCATACAAGCCACCGACATGCTCGTGGTGTTGGGCGAGTCGAAAGAAATTTCTAAGTTTCTCGAAATCAACCGGTAAGTAGTTCATTTCCCAAAGCCAAACCGCCGAGGGAACAGCATCGGCACTTCGCGCTGATAGCGGCGGTATGCCTCGCCAAACCTCCCGACGAGCTTGCGCTCCTCTAGGAAAATGCCCACTGGCAAATATGCCATCGTGCAGGCCCATACCACCAAATTGCTCCACGAGGGTGCAAAGAAAAAATAGCCAGTAAGCAGCAAAATAAGGGCAAGATACAAGGGGTGGCGCACGCGCTGCAAAATGCCCTCGGTGCGCAGCGTCTCTTCGTGCTCCGAAGCCCCGTCGCGCAGTTGCTTCGTACCAAAAAAGTGCCCCCAGTCGTACTGTTTGGCGGCAGCCCGTAGCACTAAGATACCATAGGTGGCGAGCGCAAGACCCACAAACTGCGTAACGGCGTTGCGCGGCAATAACCACACCGGCGGTATGAGCGCCGTATAACCCAAGGCGAATAATAACAGCACGAACGAACAGACATTATACGCCAACCGATACACACGGTGCGCCCCAAGCCATCGCTTTGCGGGCGGCGAGGCAAAGGCACTGTGCAAAGCAAAAAAGCTACCCCACACGAGGGCAAGCAGAAAATAGGTATTCATCGAATTTTATGTTAAAATTGAATATACAAGTGGATTCCTACACCACGCAAATCTTGGTAAAAAAACGATTACATCACCTAAAAAAACTACGATATGTCGAAAATGATTATCCGAAAGGAAGATGCCTTAGAATACCACAGCAAAGGCAAACCGGGTAAAATTGAGGTCATTCCAACCAAAGACCACAAGTCGCAGCGCGACCTTGCCCTCGCCTACTCGCCCGGCGTAGCCGAACCCTGCCTTGCCATAGCCGCCAACCCTGAAGATGTCTATAAATATACGGCAAAAGGGAACTTAGTAGCGGTTATTTCAAACGGTACTGCTGTGTTAGGATTAGGAAATATTGGCCCGGAAGCCTCTAAACCGGTCATGGAAGGCAAAGGCATTTTGTTCAAGATTTTTGCAGGGATTGACGTGTTCGACATCGAGCTGAACTGCACCACGATTGATGAGTTTGTCGCCGTGGTGAAAGCCATGGAACCGACCTTCGGAGGTATTAACCTCGAAGACATCAAAGCACCCGACTGCTTCGAGATTGAAAGCCGACTGAAAAAGGAAATGAAAATCCCCGTCATGCACGACGACCAACACGGCACAGCTATCATTTCGGGGGCAGGCTTGCTCAATGCACTCGAAGTTGCCGGGAAAAAAATAGAAGAGGTAAAAGTAGTAGTTTCCGGCGCAGGAGCGTCTGCCATTTCGTCTATTCGGATATTCATAGACCTCGGCGTGCGCCGCCAAAACATCGTGGTATGCGATAGTCAAGGAGTCATTCGCAGCGACCGTACCGACCTGCACGGCTCGAAGCGCGAAGTCGCCACCGACCGCGACCTGTACTCTGTGCAGGAAGCAATGGTAGATGCCGATGTGTTCTTGGGGCTATCGAAGGGGGGCTTAGTTACGCCCGAAATGCTCAGGACAATGGCACCCAACCCTATCGTGTTCGCACTGGCTAATCCTGACCCCGAAATCGAGTACGAAGCCGCCCTCAACGCACGCGAAGACGTAATTATGGCGACTGGTCGCTCGGATTATCCCAACCAAGTCAACAATGTGTTAGGCTTTCCATTTATCTTTCGCGGTGCGCTCGATGTACGCGCCACCGAAATCAACGAAGAAATGAA
>CAYUJH010000239.1:0-1819 GCA_964444995.1 uncultured Roseobacteraceae bacterium
AGTGGGCAGTAGGGGCTAAGTCTGGCATGAGGAAGGTCTTTTTAAAAATGAAACTAAAACAGAGAAGGGCTTTCGCATACGCGCTAATTATCGGGGCATTTTTCAACCCGCTGACAAAAAAAAAGAATTTTGGGGGAGTAGAAAAATTAAAAGGCGTGTTTTGTGAACAATGCCTCAATTTATACCTTTGGGGCACGCGTAAGTAGATGGTTGCGTACCTCCACAAGCGCATGTGTTTTTCTGGCGAAAAGAACGCGCTTCGGACTTTTTCGATACATGTTTGATAATCAGCCTATCTACGTGGTCTGCAAGGTACTTAACGCTTGTTTTTCGCATTGCTTTGGCATCATTATCCTCCCAAAAAGCCATGATTAGAATCCCCGAGTACATTCAACAGCTACAGGCCTATAAGCCGGGTAAAGCCGTACAAAATGTGTTTGCCGGCAAAAATTTGACCCGCACAGCCATTTTGAGCAGCAACGAAAATAACCTTGGTCCTTCGCCCAAAGCCTTGGCGGCAGCGGCAGAGAGCCTCGCCACGGCGCACTTGTACCCTGCGCCTGCCAGCGGTGCGTTGCGCGCCAAACTTGCCGAACGACTGGGGCGCAAAGAAGAAGAAATTATTCTTGGCAACGGCTCCGATGGCATTTTGAGCAACATTTTCAAGGCGTTTTTACAACCCGGCGACGAGTTGCTCACTTCGCGAGGGTCGTTCGTGGCCGTCAACGTGATGGCTAAAATGAACGACGTGCCGCTCATCAAGACCGACATGACCGAAACGTACGCCTTCCATTTACCCGCTATTTTGCAGCGCGTTACCCAACAAACCAAGGCGATTTACCTCTGCAATCCCAACAACCCCACCGGCGCAATGATACCGCGCGACGAACTGTTTGCGTTCATCCAAAAAATCCCCGAAAATATTTTACTTATTATCGACGAGGCGTATGCCGACTTTAGCCTCGCCTTTTCCGACGATTTCCCCGATACTACGCAGCTCGACCTGCCCAACTTGCTCACCCTGCGCACCTTCTCGAAGGCGTATGGCTTGGCTGGCTTGCGGCTCGGCTATGCGGTAGGCGCACCGCGCCTCATAGAGGCACTGATGAAGGTAAAACTCACCTTCGACCCCTCTTCGGTAGCGCAAGCCGCCGGTTTGGCCGCCCTCGACGACCACGAGTTCGTACAAAAAACGCTCGACATGACCCGCGAAGGGCTGCAAAAATACTATGCGACTTTCACAGCGTTGGGGCTGCCGTTTGTTCCCTCGTTTGGCAACTTCGTCATGGTAGATTTGGGCACACAGGCGCGGGCGATGCAGATGTTCCAAGCCTTGCTGGAACGCGGCGTGTTTGTGCGACCGCTCGAATTTTTCGAGCTGCCTCACTGCTTGCGCATTTCAGTAGGCACACCCGATGAATGCGATTTGTTAATAGAGAAAATAACGGAAGTTATAGCACTGCCCTATTCGGAAGAGGCTACGGTTGGCGAAAAATAAGGCGCGCATCTAATCCTTTTTGCAGCACTGTGGCCAGTTTTTCGGAACGCGCCACAACGCTGCTGTACAAAAACAACTCGGTCAGGTAGCGCACTTTGGGGTTGCCGCGATTCAACTGCCACATGCTTTCCGCAAAGAAGAAAGGGGCTTCGTCGCGCACAATGACACTTAGCTGATACACGCGCTCCTGCGGATGGTATTCTAACAAAACACTTTGCTGATTCATGTCGCGCAACATGAAAAGCATAGCCCCTTTTAAAAGCCCTGCGTAGCCGGAGGTGTCTTCCATGAGTTTGGTAACGGTAAAGAGTGGGTTCATAA
>CAYUJH010000239.1:1829-2600 GCA_964444995.1 uncultured Roseobacteraceae bacterium
CATAAACTTTCGGTACGGAAGCCCGATGGTCTGAAGCATCCGCTCCATGCGCTCATGTGTTTTGTTAATTTCACTTGCCGGCGTATCTACTCTATCCATCTTTTCGATTGAGAGCCAACGCCCTCCCACCCAATCGTAAAACTCCATGTTGCCAAGCGTGAGCTTATAGTCAAGCATGGAGGGCAGGTCGAGGATGTAGCCCGGATAGTAGAACTGCTTGGCGTTTTTTTGTACGTATTCTATCTCCTCTAACATTGTATAAATACCAAGGCTATGCTTGGCATACGCGGGGTCGAATAGTCCCATGATGCTGGCAATGCTCTTTTGGCCTTGGTCGAAAAAGCTCGTGGCAATGAGTTTCTTACCGTCGTACACGCGCACCTGCAACGTATCGAATATGCTCCAATAGACGGAGGTGTTGTAGAAAAACTCGTCGAGCGTGGGGAACACAAAGCCGTGAAAACGCTCCTTGTGCAGTTGGTAGAGGTCTTCCTCGCCAGATTGATAGTAGTTGCCACTTGGGGTGCCTATTTCGCAGCGGAAACGCGCCCTGTTCTTTCGCAGAATTTTGTGAAAGCGCTTCGAGAGTTGGTAGTATCGCAAGTTGGCGCGCACGTGTATCACCGAGGCTACCTCTCCTTCCCAGCTAATCATTTCGGAGCGGTGGAGCATTTCGCCACTGCGAAACCAGCCACTTGCCAAGTGCTTATCGAGACGCGCCGGAGACAGAGCGCGTGGGATGTAATACTGTGCTTCCACTTTGTAGGGAAC
>CAYUJH010000240.1:0-2590 GCA_964444995.1 uncultured Roseobacteraceae bacterium
TTAGGACAAAAAGAGGAAAACGTGTACTTTTGCTGCACACTTTTAACCCACGTCCCTATGGAATACCTCGATTTTGAAAAACCTATCATAGAGCTAGAAGAAAAACTTGCCGAGATGAAAACGCTCGCTCAAACCAACAAGGTAGATTTGAGCAGCCCCATCGCAGCACTAGAAAGTAAACTCTATGGGCTCAAAAAAGAAATTTTCAATAACCTGACTCGCTGGCAGAAGGTGCAACTGTCGCGCCACCCACAACGCCCCTACACGCTCGACTATATCTACCAAATAACAAGTAACTTTATTGAGCTGCACGGCGACCGCAACGTAGCCGACGACAAGGCAATGGTAGGAGGCATTGGCGATATTGACAGCAAAAGCTTCGTGCTTATTGGGCAACAAAAAGGCCGCAATACCAAACAACGCCAAATGCGCAACTTCGGCATGGCAAACCCCGAAGGCTACCGCAAGGCGTTGCGCCTTATGAAAATGGCCGAAAAATTCAACAAGCCTATCGTTACGTTTATCGATACCCCCGGCGCATTCCCCGGCATAGAAGCCGAAGAGCGCGGCCAAGCCGAAGCAATTGCCCGCAACCTGCGCGAAATGTTCATGTTAAAAGTACCCGTAATTTGCATCATCATTGGCGAAGGAGCCTCCGGCGGCGCATTGGGTATCGGTGTAGGAGACCGTGTGTTCATGTTAGAATATACATGGTACTCCGTTATTTCCCCCGAATCGTGCTCGTCAATCCTGTGGCGCAGTTGGAACTTTAAAGAGCAAGCTGCCGACGCACTCAAACTTACCGCCGAAGATATGCTTGGGATGAAACTCGTAGATGGTATTATTGAAGAACCTCTCGGTGGCGCACACCAAGACCCCAAGGCGGCCGCTATGTTTGTTAAAAAGGTGATTTTGGAAGAAACCGCACGCTTAGAAGCCCTTTCCCCCGAAGAACGCATTGCACAGCGCGAAGCAAAATTCTCGGCAATGGGTGTGTACGAAGAACTTTCCTAGGTCAGTTTACACACTTTTTTATACCAAGATTCACTTGATGTAAGGATTGACATGATTTGATTTGCTTGATTTTGAATGATTTATGAGACCAAAATTTCGCAAACCTCGTGCGCTTCGGTATAAATCAAACTTGCTTAAAAAATAGTTACCTGCTTAAAGAGTTTCCTTTTCACCCAAAAAACCGACACACACTATGGCTCTACAAATAGGCGATAAAGCCCCTGATTTCAGCGCAAAAGACCAAGACGGCAACACCGTTTCCCTGAAAGATTTTGCTGGCAAAAAGCTTGTGCTTTACTTTTATCCGAAAGACAACACGCCCGGCTGTACGGCGCAGGCCTGCAACCTACGCGATAATTACGACGCACTCAAAGCGCAAGGCTACGAGGTGTTGGGCGTAAGTACCGACGACGAGACATCGCACCAAAAATTTATCGGCAAACACAGCCTCCCCTTCCGTCTTATTGCCGATACTAGCCAAGCACTGCATCAGTTGTACGATACATGGAAAGAAAAATCGATGTACGGAAAAACGTACATGGGCACAGAACGGACTACCTTTGTCATCGACGAGGCCGGCACTATTCAGGAAATTTTAGCCGGCCGCCAGGTGAAAACGAAAGACCATTCCGCCCAGTTACTGCCTTAGTTTGCCATATTGCCTCTAAAATCATTCTTTTAGTACGCCCCACACGGGGCGTTTTTTTTGCGCGTTATTTTTTTACCAACAAAAGAAGAGGTTGAAAGACGTTTGCCCTGTGGCAAAAAAAAGGCAGTAATTGCTTGGGCAAGCTGAGGAGTTTCTACCAAAAAACCATCGTGGCCGTAGTCGGAACGAAGTTCTACGTAGCGTGCGTCGGGAACGTGGGCGGCGATAAACTTCTGCTCGTCGGGCGGGAAAAGGATGTCGCTATCAATGCCAACAACCAGCGTTTTGGCGCGAATTTGCTGCAACGCTTGCGCTACACTTCCTCTGTGGCGGCCAAGATTTTGCGTGTCCATCGCCGACGAAAGAGCCCAGTACGAAAAGGCGTTGAACCGCTGTACCAACTTCTCTCCTTGATAGTGCTGGTACGTCGTAGCCCGGTAGCCTTCGAGCAGTTCGTCGGTATCGTCGGTTTGTGCGCGCTCGTAGGTGCGGTAGTGCCGGTAAGAGAGCATTGCGAGTGCACGCGCCGTTTTCATACCTGCCGCCCCTGCATTGGGTTGACGCTCAGCCCAAGTGGGGTCGGTGACAATCGCCATGCGCTGTGTTTCGTTAAAAGCAATGCCCCACGGAGAGTGGCGCGCATTGGTAGCTGTAACAATCAGATTTTCAAAGAGTTCAGGCTTTAAAACTGCCCATTCTAAGGCCTGCTGCCCACCCATAGAACCCCCTACGAGGGTATGAATTTTAGACAGACCAAGTGCTTCGCGCAACAGGTCAAACGCACGCGCCATGTCGCGGACGGTCAGAGCGGGGAAGTCGTGGTAGTAGGGCTGGCCGGTCTGTGGGTTGAGTGAAAGCGGCCCAGTAGAACCATAGCACGACCCTAACATATTAGCACATACCACAAAATGTTCCTGCGGATTAAAA
>CAYUJH010000241.1:0-2573 GCA_964444995.1 uncultured Roseobacteraceae bacterium
GTGTGCTACGCGTTTGGGGTACTCGCGCTCCGGACGATATGTAGGTAACAGCAGGTTTTGCCCCAAAATGTATTTGATATCGGTGAGGAGTAATTCCTGATGCTGTTGCTCGTGCTCAATGCCAAGTGCTACAAGGGATTGTACCTCCTGCGAGGCTGCACCCGAACCCAAAAAGTCGCACAGCGCAGCGTCCACATGTGCCCGATAGGCAAACACTTCTTCGGCGGTAGGGCGGGTCATGAAGCCACGCTGCACACGCTCTATCCGCGGACCTTGGCTTTCGTAGTAGCTATTGAAAAGAAAATTGAAGTTGCGCTTAAAAAGCGAATATTTTTCTTTGTGTGCCGCGAGGATAAAATTCTCGAAAAACCACGTAGTGTGCGCTAAATGCCACTTGGGCGGGCTTACGTCGGTAATGGGTTGGGGAATGTAGTCTTCTGGTTGAAGGGGAGTACAAATAGCTTCCGTTTGTTGCCGTACTTTTTGGTACGAGCGGATAAGTTCTTGAATTTCCATACGCGCAGTGATGAGGGTTTTATACTGCGAAAGTATTGAAAAATACGGCAAGATGCCTACCAAAAAAAAGTCCCTTTTCTGCACAAGCAAAAAAGGGACAGGTAAATAACTGATAATCAGTTAATACTTATTTGTGTTGTGTGCATTATTGTTCTTCGGAGGCCTCTTCTTTTTTAGGGGTTTCGAGCGACTCGACAAGGTCGCCATCTTTCAAGGTTTTGGAAATCATTAAGAAAGGCCCTCGGACCACTTCTTGGCCTTCAGAAAGTCCGCTCAATACTTCGATGTTCTCAAAATCGCTGATACCAGTGGTAACTTCCACGAGTTTCACCTTATTGCCGTCGCGCAGAAAGACCACCTCTTTCAGGTCGCCGCCGCTTGTGCTGCTTGGTGCTTTTCCGTCGGTGGCTTGGTCGCTGCGAGTAGTTACGGCAGCAAGGGGCACGGTTAAAATGTTTTCTTTCCGTTCGGTGATAATATCCACACTGGCGGTCATGCCGGGGCGGAAGGGAGAAGGGTTATCTTTAGAAATCAAGTGTTTATACGACTCGTTGAGAATCAGTATTTTTACTTCAAATTCGGTAACTACATCGGTAGAGGCTGTCGTATTTGCCGAGTTGGCGATAGCCGTTACGATACCCTTAAACTGTTCCTTGCGGTACGAATAGGAGTCCACATCTATCACCGCCGTATCGCCGAGGTCAATGCGAATAATATCATTTTCGTTCACATTTACACGTACTTCCATGTCGTTGAGGTTGGCGATGCGCAAAATTTCTGTACCCTGCATCTGCTGTGTGCCTAATACCGTCTCACCTTTTTCCACCGAAAGTTTGGTAACAATGCCGGCAATAGGCGCATATACATTGGTAAGGCCTAAGTTTTTACGTGCCTCGTCGAGCGAAGCCTCTGCGCTTAGCACGGTGAACTTGGCAGCCTCTACGCCTTGCTCGGAAGCTTCAAGGTCTGCCTTCGCCGACTCAAAATCGGCCTGCGCCACTTCAAATTCTTGCGTAGAAATTACCTTCTGCTCAAAAAGTTGTTGGTTGCGCTTAAAACTCATTTCCGACTGAATGAAGCGCGCCTTCGATTGTGCGGCGCGTGCACGCGCTTGGGCCAAGTTAGCACGTTGGGTGTTTAGCGTTGCCTCCAAGCGTTCTACAATCGCCTGCAAATTGTCGGGGCGAATTTTGAGCAGCGGCGTGCGCACCTGTACCGAGTCGCCTTCTTTGATGTAGAGTTCTTTTATCTCGCCGGAAACTTCTGCACTGATAGACACTACGTCCACAGGCTGTACTTTTCCCGAGGCGCTCACTATCTCGATAATGGTATTTTTTTGCGCGGTACCAAACTGTACTTTTTTCGTGGGCGGTTTGCCTACCCACCCTTGCGAGCGGGCGAGTGCGCCTGCGCCAAATAGCGCAATTACGGCGATGCCTATGAATAAAAATGTCTTGTTGCTCGATTTTTTTCTTCCTTTTGCCATATTTTTTTGGGTAATAGTTGAATCAGGCCGTAAGTTATCTTAATTTTTATCAGAAAGAGAATTGCCTTTGTACGAGTTGCCAGTTTGGGTAGATGAACGGAAAAGAATGCGTTTTTTTGCAAGATACCGTTCGCCGAGAAGCAGCAGCCATATCGCTCCGCCGACTAGATACAAGACCCACAGCAGCTCGAGGGTAAACACCGCAAGCAACCCTTGCAGTGGTTCTACGAGCCACCGTTGCACAGGCGCACCCCAATTGACCGAGGAGGTAGCCTCGGCGAACGTTTGCCAGAATACCAAGCCATGCACCGCCGCAATACATGCCCACATTACCCGCTTAAAGGCAGGGCCGAGCGCAGGTTGCGGCTTTTGCGCAGGGGCAATTTTTACCGATTTGAGCCGGTGCATGGTGCGGTCTGCCAAATAGGAGGGAGGACGTTCGGCTTGTGTGGGTTGTACGACGTCGTATAACAAGCGGTCGAGCGTTTCCTGCTTTTTAGAGGTTTTTTTCGTATCCATTGTATACTGAAACGCATAAGATTTGCGAAACTTTGGTCTCATAAGTCATTCA
>CAYUJH010000242.1:0-2567 GCA_964444995.1 uncultured Roseobacteraceae bacterium
CAAAATCAAGCAAATCAAATCATGTTAATCCTTACATCAAGTGAATCTTGGTATACTTCGATGTGGATGAGTATCCACTGCTCTATACCCTCTTTGGTAAACACCTTGACAAGTTTGCTAGAACATTTCTGTATGCAGTACAATGGCCTCGCCGCGTGTAGCAATTTTCCCCTTTGCTGAGTCGGTAATCTGCGTTTCGACGAGTGCCGTGTGCTTTGCAGCGTCTATCGCGCGGATGGTAACGGTGGCCGTGTACGGCACATCGGGATACATGGGCCGCAAAAATTCAAGACTTTGCTTCAAATATACCGTGCCCTCGCCGGGGAACAGCGTCCCGAAAATCTTGGAAAATACGCTTGCCCCCAAAAAACCATGCAAAATGGGTTGTTTAAAGGGTGTTGTTTGCGCATAGGCAGCATCGAGGTGGAGCGGGTTGGTGTCGCCTGTAATTTGGGCAAACGCCTCTACCTGCGCCTGCGAAAATGAGAAGCTATGGGTGTAAGAAGTACCTTCAGTGAGCATACTGCGAAATGTTTGGGTGGGTTGATAGGGCAAATCAAATCAAGAAAATCCTTGAATCCTACAAATCTTGGTATAACTTTGGCAACATGTAGGCAGAGCCGTTGATAGCCACTAAACCTCGTTTGTATGCAGACTGTACTTGTTACCGGCGGCGCCGGATTTATTGGTGCCAATTTTATTCCCTATTTTTTGGAGAAAAATCCTCACTACCACGTAGTGAATTACGACGCGCTTACCTACGCTGGCGATGTAACAAACCTCGCCGAAGTAGAGGGGCATCCACGCTATACCTTTGTGCAGGGCGATGTGTGCGACCGCGACGCGCTCGAAAGCTTGTTTGAAACCTACCAGTTTCAGGGGGTGATTCACTTCGCTGCCGAGTCGCACGTGGATAAGTCGATTGCCGGCCCCGCGCCCTTCGTGCAAACCAATATCGTCGGGACGTTCACCCTGCTCGAAGTGGCGCGCAACCTATGGCTCGAACGGCCCTTTACCCCGCGCAAAGGCTTTGAAACGGCGCGTTTCCACCACATTTCTACCGACGAAGTCTATGGCTCGCTCGGCGAAACGGGCCTGTTTACCGAAACAACGTCCTATGCGCCCAACAGCCCGTACAGTGCCTCGAAGGCTTCGAGCGACTTGCTGGTGCGCAGCTACTTCCATACCTACGGGCTGAACGTGGTAACCACCAACTGCTCGAACAACTACGGCCCTAAGCAACACGACGAGAAACTTATCCCGACGATTATCCGCAAGGCACTCAGCGGGCAGCCTATCCCTATTTATGGGGATGGAAAAAACGTGCGCGATTGGCTCTATGTGCGCGATCATTGTGTGGGGATTGCCCTCGCGTTCCACAAGGGCAAGGCAGGCGAAACCTACAACATTGGTGGCAAAAATGAGCGCAAAAACATTGACATCGCCGCGTACATCTGCACGCTGCTCGATGCGCAGCGACCTAAGGCAGACGGCAGTTCGTACCACGCCCAAATTGCATTTGTGGAAGACCGCGCCGGCCACGACCGCCGGTATGCGATTGATGCCTCGAAAATAGAACGTCAACTCGGTTGGCAGGCAGCCGAAACATTTGAAACAGGTCTGGCGAAAACGCTACAGTGGTACACGGAAAAGTATCGGCCAAAAGGTTGAAAAAAATACGGTACTGGTGGCTGCGTATTTGTCCCAAAAAAATAAAAATAAGTGTAGTTCATTTATCTAAAAAAAACACATGAAAATAGCCGTAGTAGGAACCGGATACGTGGGATTGGTTTCGGGGACATGTTTCGCCGAAACGGGTAACGATGTGATTTGCGTGGACAATAACCCGCAAAAAGTGGAGAAACTTCGCAACGGGCAACTCACTATCTACGAACCCGGCCTCGAAGTAATTTTTAAGCGCAATACCAAAGACGGGCGTTTGTTGTTTACCACCGATTTAAAAGAAGCCATAGATGCCTCCGAAATAGTCTTTTTGGCACTCCCCACCCCGCCGGGCGAAGACGGCTCTGCCGACCTTTCTTACGTGTTGGGCGTAGCGGAAGAGTTGGGCAAGCTCCTTACTTCGTACAAGGTGATTGTCAACAAAAGTACCGTGCCAGTCGGTACGGCGGAAAAAGTAACCAGAGCCCTTGCGCAGCACACCACCGTACCGTTCGACGTAGTCTCGAACCCAGAATTTTTGCGCGAAGGCGTGGCGGTGGAAGACTTCCTGAAGCCCGACCGCGTGGTAGTCGGTACGTCGTCGGAGCGAGCGCGGAAGGTGATGGAGCAGCTCTACGAACCCTTCGTGCGGCAAGGCAACCCGATTTATTTCATGGACGAACGGTCGTCGGAGATGACCAAGTATGCGGCGAACTCGTACCTTGCTACGCGCATTACCTTTATGAACGAGATTGCCAACCTCTGCGAGCGCGTGGGCGCAAATGTGGACAATGTGAGAATAGGCATGGGCAGCGACCGCCGCATTGGCAAACGGTTTTTATTCCCCGGCGTGGGCTACGGTGGCAGTTGTTTCCCGAAAGACGTGCAGGCACTCGAAAAAACGG
>CAYUJH010000243.1:0-2536 GCA_964444995.1 uncultured Roseobacteraceae bacterium
CGAGCTGCCATAGCCTGCCGCCGAGCCTAGTGGGTTTTGGTTTACGATGCGGTGGGCGGCGGCAAACAGATGCACGTCGTCCACGAGGGTTTCCGCATACGCGCCAAACCACAGCCCGAACGAGGAGGGCATCGCTACTTGCATGTGCGTATAGCCGGGCATGAGCGCGTCTTTGTGCATCTCGCTGAGTTGGATAAGCTGGGCGAAAAGTACTTCTACGTGCTGGCAAAGTTCCCCAATTTCGCTGCGCATGAACAGCATCAGGTCCACGAGTACTTGGTCGTTGCGCGAGCGGCCGGTGTGGATTTTTTTTCCTATATCGCCCAGCGTGCGCGTAAGTTGCAGCTCTACCTGCGAGTGAATGTCTTCCACGCCCTCTTCGATAGAAAATGCGCCCTCTTCGATTTGCTGTAAAATTTTATGCAGTTCTTGGTGAATGGCATCGCGCTCTTGGGGGTTGAGAAAGCCTTGTTGGCAGAGCATGGCGGTGTGGGCGAGCGAGCCTTGTACGTCGTAGCGGGCTAGGGCGAGGTCGAGCGTACGGTCGTTGCCTACGGTGAACCGCTCCACTTTTTCTGCGGTATTAATGTCTTTTTGCCAAAGTTTCATACTAAAAAGGGGGGTTTAAGGTGAAATACAGCGCACGATTCTCGGTAAGACGTAGAGATACCGTACAGAGAAACTGTTTTTTCGTGTAAAAGAAGGTTTACCGGCAATGCTACATAAAAAAAGCGTTAAGGATTTTTCCTTAACGCTATTGTGCTCACGAGAAGATTCGAACTTCCACGGGATTGCTCCCACCACCCCCTCAAGATGGCATGTCTACCAATTTCACCACGTGAGCAAAATTTGAGATTGCGAAGGTAGAAAACTTCTCGAAAGTTGCAAAACCTTCGAGAAGTTTTTAGTGCAAAAAACTATTTTTCGATAGCAAGAAGCTCTATATCGAAGATAAGGGTAGCATTTGGCTTGATGCGTTCGCCTGCGCCGCGCTGTCCGTATGCCAACTCCGAGGGAACGTATAAACGCCATTTAGAGCCTACTTTCATCATTTGAAGGGCTTCGGTCCAGCCAGAAATTACGCCGCTCACAGGTAAGGTAGCCGGCTCGCCACGCTCGATAGAGCTATCGAATACTGTGCCGTCGGTAAGGGTGCCGTGGTAGTGCGTCGTTACGCGGTCTTCCGCCGTAGGCATTGGGCCGTCGCCTTCTTTTAGTATTTCGTACTGCAAGCCGCTTTCGGTAACCATTACGCCTTCTTTTGTTTTATTGCGCTCTAGGAACTCTCTGCCCTCTGCGGCTTCTTTTTCCGATTGCTCTTGCATTTTGCGCTGAGAGTATTCTTGTAAGATAGGAAAGATACTATCCCCACGTACAAGCATTTTTTCTACATTGTCTTTGTTGAGGTGGTCGAGCACGCCTTGCATGAAAGCATCTTGGTCAATCCCCTCAAAGCCTTGGTTTTCCATGTTCATCGCTGTATAAACGCCGTAGCTGTAGCCCACTTTGTGCGCTTCGTTGTTTTCTACGTCGAGCTGTACTTTTTTAGGCTGCGCCTCGCAGGCTGCGAAGAGTAGTAGAACGGCAGCCCAGCTCCATGTTCTTAATTGCATAGTAGTTTGTTTAAAATGATAAAATTAATAACTCCTGCAAAGCTAGTAAATAATACATTCTCTTTCGCAAATACGCCTTTAGGCAATCTGTATGCTATCTTTTCTTGGGGGGGGTGTCGTGTACCTCTTCAAAGTCCACGTACTCTCCGCCGTTGTACGTGCGCTGCCGCCGCCGCGCTTCTTCGGGGCTGATGTGTATTTCTACCCCGTCTTGTGCATAGCGTGTGCCTGTTTTTTTCTTCGCTTTGGAAGGCTCGCCTGCCAAAAGACGCGCTATGCGCATTAGGTGCCCTGCAAAGCGCGCTACTACAAAGATTATCAGAAAGCAAAGGAGGAGGAACTTTATCATAGCAACAAAGGATAAATTTGTATGGGATTAACAGCGGATTATCTTACGAAAACACAGCGATAGACGACTCGGTTTACCCAAAAAAAGCAAAAAGCTACGCGGTTTAAGGCAAACGCGTGATATTTTCCATCATTTCGCGGAAGAAAGGGGTCATGTCGCGGAACGAAGCGTCGTAGTTGTTGACCAAGACGGCAAAGGCTACCTCGCCCCCGCCATAGGTAGTCGCATAGCCTACGTAGCCCCGTACGCGCCGAATGTATCCGCTCTTGGCATGGATTTTCCCTGCCGCAAAACTGCCTTTTCCTATCCCTCGGAGCGTGCCACTTTCCCCAAAAACGGGTAATGAGTTTTTGAAACTTTCATAAACGGGCGTTTGGGTCATCTGTTGCAAAATGCCGGTCATTTGCGCCGCGGTTACGGCGTTGAAACGAGAAAGACCACTGCCATCTTCCATAAAAAATCCACGCATCGGCACGCCGCGCTCTTCCCACAAGGCTTTGACCGCCTTCGCGCCGTGTTCGTGGTTGCCGCGCCCTTCTTTCTGTGCGCCCATGGCTTTAAGGAGGGCTTCGGT
>CAYUJH010000244.1:0-2489 GCA_964444995.1 uncultured Roseobacteraceae bacterium
CACGCGCCATCGAGTTTGTAGAAGCCTTTGTTGCCGTCTTTGAAATTACATTCAAAGACGGCGACAAAGGCTTCTACAAACTCGATGGCGCGTGGCAGCCCACACGGCAAGTCGTAGAGGAGTTTCGTATAAAAGGGCAGCCCACGTTTTACGACACGGTATATTATACGCACTGGGGGCCGGTCATGTACGATGCGCAGTTTAAGCCCGAACAAAACCGGCGCGACTTTGCCCTCCGCTGGGTGGCGCACGATGCCGCCGAAGAGCTTATCACATTCTACAAACTCAACCGCGCCCGCAACCACGCCGACTACCTCGACGCGCTCACGCACTACGGCAGCCCCGCGCAAAACTTTGCCTTTGCCGCCCACAATGGCGACATCGCTATCAAAATACAAGGAAAATTCCCCATAAAATGGGAAGGACAAGGAAAATTTGTGCTCGACGGCACGCGCTCCGACATGGCATGGCAGGGCTTTATCCCCGCCGAACACAACGTGGCGAGTTATAATCCGCCGCGTGGCTTTATCAGCTCGGCGAATCAACACCCGGTGGACAGCACCTACCCCTACTACGCCTACGACTATCACTATGAGTACTACCGCAACCGCCGTATCAACCAAAAACTTACCGAAATGCAGGGCATTACGGTAAAAGATATGATGGCCTTGCAGCTCGATAACTACAACCTCATGGCAGCCGAGTCGCTTCCAATGTTGCTGGGCTATGTGGCGCAGAAACCGCTCGAAGGCTATGCTCGAAAAATGTTCGATGCACTGCAAAAGTGGGATTTCTACAACCATGCCGAAGCAGTTGCGCCGGCGTACTTCGAGGCGTTTACCAATGCGCTGTTCCCGCTCATCTGGGACGAGATGCGCCTATCGGCCTATCCGCTCTCTACGCCCGAAAAATTCACGACCCTGCGCCTGCTTGCCGAGCAGCCCGCACTGCCTTTTTTCGATGTGCAAAAAACGCCAGAGCGCGAAGAAGCCAAGCAGGTGGTGCAAATGGCATTTGCAGAAGCCGTGCGCACCTTAGAGGCATGGGAAACCAGAAACTCGGGTAAATCCCTTGACTGGGGCAACTACAAAGCAACCTCGGTGCTGCATCTTGCGCAGCTACCTGCCCTGAGCCGCTTCGAGGTGTTTTGCGGAGGAAACCGAGGCATCGTCAATGCAACAAGTGAGCGGCACGGGCCTTCGTGGCGCATGGTGGTTGAGCTAACGCCCAACGGACCCAACGCGTGGGGCGTGTATCCGGGTGGGCAGTCGGGCAATCCGGGCAGCCCTTACTACGATAACCTGCTCGAGCAATGGCGCATAGGGGCGTACTATCCCATGTCGCTTATGCAAGTAACCCAGCAAGCCGACGCGTGGCAACACATCGAATACCTAAAACCTTAATTTAGTACGATTTTTAATCTACACACACGGCTTTTGTTATGATTTTACTCAGAATTTTTGTATTGAGCGCACTATGCGCCGCCCTACAGGTGTTCTTTCCGTGGTGGGCGATGCCCATCGCCGCCTTCGTGCTTGGCGCCGCCTTTGGGCAACGTGTCTTTTCGAGCTTTCTCATGGGCTTCTTCGCTATCGCACTCCTTTGGGGTGGCTACGCGTTTTACTTACATCTGGGCAACGAAGGCATTCTTTCCGGACGCATTGCCCAGCTTTTTCAAGTAGATATGTTGGGCGCGTACGTAGGGCTTTCAAAAGCAATAAGTATGGTGTTATTTACAGGATTATTCGGAGGAATACTCGCAGGATTGAGCAGCCTGAGCGGTGCTTGGTTTCGGCAGCTATTTCACGCCTAAGGTTCCTCCAACAACCACCCTATGACGATGTATAGAGTACAAACGCTTTGGTATGTAGTATCTTTTTTGTTGTGCACCTTCACGGCACACGCCACCCACATTGTAGGAGGAGAAATTGAACTCACCTACCTGACCGGTACGCGCTACAACCTTGCGCTGATTCTCTACTTCGACGAGGTATATGGAAACCCCGGCGCGATTGACAACAACGCCGAGGTGCATATTTTCCGAAAGGTGGATAATGCATACATGGGTAGTTTTGCCATCCCTATTGTCTCGGATACGTATGTGGAATATACCGACCCGGATTGTGCCATCGGTGATTTGGTTACGCGCCGAATTTATTACGAGCGCGAAATAAGCCTGCCTGCACAAGACTTTAGCGACCCCGATGGCTACTACTTTGCTTACGAACGCTGCTGCCGTAACCAAGTGATTCAGAATATCTTAGACCCCGGCGGTGCAGGGCAAACGTTTTACCTTGAAATCCCTCCGGTGCAAAAAAATGGCCGCCCATTCATCAACTCCACGCCGCGCCTTTTCCCTCCTCTGAGCGACTACGCCTGTGTGAATCAGCCCTTTTTCTTCGATTTCGGAGGTACAGACCTCGACGGCGACTCGCTGGTCTATTCGCTTTCCATGCCGCTCAACGGAAACTCTACCCGTGCCGACCCCG
>CAYUJH010000245.1:0-2431 GCA_964444995.1 uncultured Roseobacteraceae bacterium
GACACGCAGTCAATCACCTTGCCGAGGGGGATGCCGCGCCCGTAGTCGCGTATTTCTACCTTTTGGTCGGAGATACTCACTTCAATCGTTTTGCCGTGCCCCATCATGTGCTCGTCAATGCTGTTGTCAATTACCTCTTTGACCAAGACGTAGATGCCGTCGTCAGGGGCAGAGCCGTCGCCGAGCTTGCCAATGTACATGCCGGGGCGCAGGCGTATGTGCTCGCGCCAATCCAACGATTTAATGCTATCTTCTGTATAGTCTGTATTTTGTACCATTTGTTTATTTTTTTATCTGTAAGATGACAGCTAAAGTAGCAAAAAGGAAGTTGTTTACCAAACAAAAACTGCTGTATGTACCAAAAACGAAGCTGTCTGGGAAAGTCAACGCTTTTCAATCGGTAAAGAGTCCGTAAAATCATGCGCTATCACTTCTCACAGCATGTAAGGTGTGTTACACGTTTGTAAGGAATTGAAGCGTATCCACCCCGTCGGCATAGTCGGTAACGTGGGGGAATTGCGCCTTGCCAAACGGGACGGCATCGGGCACAGTGGATTCGTGCGAAACTACGCACTGGATTTTTTCGCGCAAAGCCGCAAGGTGCAAGTGCACCTCGGCGAGGGTGTGGTAACGCTCGTAGTATAGCACCGAGATAGGGGAGACGAGTTGGGTATCTTCTTTGAGCATCAGCCCGCCGCCGTCGAGGTGCGGTACGCTGTTTATCAGGTAGATAGCGCGGTTGTAGTCGTAGTTGTTCATGTATTTGTGGTGCTCCTTGGCCTCTTCGATGCGCACCGCCCACCGTGCAAGTAGTTGCGTAGGGTCGTAGTCGGTGGGTAGCCAGAGTTTGGAGACGTTGCGGCAGCCTAAGCCGTAATAGAGTAGCACGTCGTCGGCAAGGCGGTCGAGCTGTTCGGGGGTTTCCGTACCGGTAAGCACGGCGCAGGATACGCGGTTTTTCCGGATAACATGCGGTACGTGCCGAAAGTAGTGCTCAAAATAGCGCGCGGAGTTGTCGCTGCCAGTCGCGATGAGCGCGTCCACGCCTTTCATTTGGTCTTCAAAGGAAATGAAAGTAGCAAAAGCTGGCTCAATTTCTAGCAGCCAACCGGTTACTTCTTTGAGCAAAAAAGGGTCTTGGCTGCTCAACTTAGCACGCAATATATGTCCGCTGATAAGTACCGAAAGAAAATCGTGGAAACCCACCAGCGGAATGTTGCCCGCCATAATTACGCCCACTGTGCGCGGCTGCGTGGGTTCGGGGTAGGCATTGGCCCATGTGTGCAGGGCAGCCTCGTCGAGCATGCGCACGATGCCCTCGAAGGCAATGCGGCAATGCTTGGGGGTAAACCAGCTGTTGTGCTGCCCTGCGCGTAGAGCCAGGGGAGCAAAGGTGTCTTCGTCGAGTAATAGTGCGGCAAGACGCTCGCCTAGTTGGGCAAAGGAATCTATTCTTTTTTGTTTTTTTAACATCGCGCTATGTTTAGGGGTAACAGTTCCAAAGCAGTTTGGGAAGTGTAGGTCTTCAATCTGTACGTACTTACCGAGGTCGCGTAAGACATTTTGATGCTCGTGTAACAGGGTTTATATGCTTTGAGCATCGGCGGGAATTGATGTACATGATTTTTAAGGAGTCACACGACCTAATTTTCCTAAATCACTTAGTTTCCGAATGTACGCAATCACAGACCAAAACAAAAATAAATGCGTGCGAGCAAGAGTCTGATGGGAGGAGGTATTACGATGCATTCTTCGGATTGTTTCTTGTTAAGATTGCACGAAAGAGGGTAGTTCCCGATTGACTCGTCGTTCCTGTATCCAATATAAGAACGAGCATAGAAAGGAATACCACAAGCCGAGATTTGCATACCCTGTTCAATTTTAGCGTTGCTTATCCTTGCATGCTAGTAGTTTATTTTTCTTCTAAATTTAAATTTTTGACAAATGAGCAACGCTATCTTAAAATTGATTGATCCAGAGATTCTAGAAGGAATGCAGGCCTTGCCTGCCGAGTTGTCTCAAGGAGGCCCTGTTGAACAATCTTATCTGAGCATCAGAGAGCTGCTTAAAAAAATGGAAGCTCTTCCCTTTGAGAGTGCCACTATGACTATGGAAGAAAGGCATGTAAATGCAGAAGGCAGAGAGATTCGCCTCATTATCTATCAACCCAAGGCTATGGACCAACATTCGGGCATTTGTGTCTATTGGATCCACGGAGGGGGCAATGTATTGGGTACGCCCAGAGAAGATGACATTGCTGCCCTCTTCGTAGATAATCTGAAGTGTACGATGGTGTCTGCCGATTACAAAGTGGCGCCCGAGTATCAACACCCCGAAGGAATGGAAGACTGCTATGCCGGTTTGGTGTGGACGGCACAACACGCCGAAGAACTGGGCTTTGACAAAAATAAAATTGCTGTTTGCGGAGAAA
>CAYUJH010000246.1:0-2392 GCA_964444995.1 uncultured Roseobacteraceae bacterium
CAAGTCGAACGCGTTGATGCGTTGTTTGATGCCCTTCGAGTAGTCGAGGCGGTCGATAGAAAGAATAACTTTCTGTTCGTCAAAAATCTTTTTATACTCTTTTACTTTTTCTTGTGTGGCTTCGGTTTGCGGGGCATCGGCAAATTTTTCGTAGTCAATTCCCATCGGAAAAGCATCTACGGCGAGCAGCCGGTCTTGCAGTCGGAGTACGCCCATTGTGTGGTTTACCCCTACAATGCGGCTCACCGAGCTTAAAAAGTGGCGCATGTCGTCGTAGGTGTGGAAACCGATAAGGTCTGCACCCAACATGCCTTCTAAGATAGGCAACCGCCACGGAAACAGGCGGAATATTTCGTAGGAAGGGAAGGGGATGTGCTGAAAGAAACCAATCGTGGCGTTGGGCAGTGCTTTGCGGAGCATTTGCGGAAGCAGCAGCAACTGGTAGTCGTGCACCCAGATGATGTCTTCGTCTTCGGCGTATCCGACAATGGCGTCGCAGAACGCCTGATTGACCCGCTGGTAGGCTTCCCAAAGGTCGTGCTCGTAGTAGGCAAATTCGGGAAAATAGTGATACAGCGGCCATATTGTACCGTTGCTAAAGCCTTCGTAGTATTCTTCTATGTCTTGTTGGGAAAGAAAGACTGGCGCCATGTTGTCGTTGCGCAGTGCTTTGGCGATGGTGGCTTGCTCTTTGGGGTCTTCGCTTTGCAGACCGGGCCAGCCAATCCATAAATTATTACCTTGCTTATAGACAGAACTTAGGCCGGTAGCCAAGCCGCCAGTGCTGGGGTAAAACTTGAGTTGCTCTTCTTCTTTGGTGGCCGTTACGGGCAGTCGGTTGGAAACGATTATCGTTTTTCTACTCATCGAGAATATATTTATGTAAGAAATAAGCCCTTGTGCATCGTTTGTAAAGGGAATATCCTCAAATTTACATAAAAACGCGCCAATTCTATCTGCAAATGTTTTAAATCTTGTTATTCACAAACCCTTTTTCCCTCAAAACAGAGATGAAAATTACCCTTACTTTTTTCCTGCTGTTGTGCATGAGCATTGCCTACGGGCAGGATAGTTCATCGCACGACATTGACCGCGCCCTGCAAACCTGCCTCGAGCAGCCCGACAACTATACCACGCAGGGCGCGATTGGGTGTATCAGCCACGCGACCGAGCAGTGGGATGCTGCACTGAACCAAGCCTACAAAGCCCTCGTGGCAGAACTGTCTGAGTCGCAAAAAGAAAGCCTGAAAGTTGCTCAAAGGCAGTGGATTGCCTTCCGCGATAAGGAAGTGGCTTACTCTGCCCAACTCTACGGCGACATGGGCGGTACAATGTGGTTGCCGGTCGCGGCACAAACGAAGCTAGACCTCACTAGGCAGCGGGCGCTGCAACTCGCCGACTACCTTTCCAATCTACAGCTTGACCGCGAATGAAATGAAAGAAAATTTCTTTGAAGACGTGTATGAAGTAGTTCGGCTTGTGCCACCGGGGCGGGTAACTACCTACGGAGCGATTGCGCACTATTTGGGTAGTAAACACGGCGCACGCATGGTGGGCTGGGCCTTAAACCAGTCGTTCGGCGAAACGACCGACGTGCCGGCGCACCGCGTGGTCAACCGCAGCGGCATGCTTTCGGGCAAGCACTACTTTCCCGCCGATACGCCCATGGAAATGCTTTTGGCTGCCGAGGGAATTACCGTGAAAGACGACAAAGTGCAGGATTTTAAGACGCTCTTTTGGGACCCTTCCGAGGCTCTTGGCTAATACAGCAGTTTTTTGCGCAAGAAATTTAACGCGGCCGTGGCGGTGAGTTGTATGTTCATCCCTCGGTCGTTGGTAAAGTTAAACAGTTTGGCTTCGCTGCCGTTCTCATCGGCATAGCCAAGCCAGACGGTGCCCACTGGTTTGCCCGGCACAGCTCCTCCCGGCCCTGCAACGCCTGTAACGGCTAGCCCGTAAGTAGTGCCTAGGCGTTCTCGTGCTCCTTCTGCCATTTGCCGTGCGGTAGCTTCGCTTACTGCGCCATGTGCTTCGAGGGTTTCGGCACGCACGCCGAGCTGCGCCTGTTTCACGGCATTGCTGTACGCTACGATGCCGCCCATGAAATACGCCGAACAACCCGCGACACTTGTAATGCGGTGGGCAATTAGCCCGCCAGTGCAACTTTCGGCAAGGGCGAGCGTCTCGTTGCGCGCAGTGAGCAGTTTGCCCACTGTTTCCTCTAGCTCTTCGTTGCCAAAATTGTACGTATGCTGCATAGCCTGCACTGGGTAGCTGGCAAGGTATTGTGCCAAGAGTCCCTGCGCTTCGGCTAGTGTAGCGGCAGTGGCGGTCATACGCAGGCGCACTTCGGCGAGGCGAGGTAAGTAGGCAAGTTTGAGGTTTTCGGGGA
>CAYUJH010000247.1:0-2330 GCA_964444995.1 uncultured Roseobacteraceae bacterium
GGTTTGCGAAATTATGGTCTCATAAATCATTCAAAATCAAGCAAATCAAATCATGCTAATCCTTACATCAAGTGAATCTTGGTATAGCATGTAAAAGAACGCTTGTAGCTACAACTATACGCAATCATACAAATTTGAAAAGTTATTTTTCTTGCTATTTTATTGGCTCTGTTTATATCTGACTGAAATTTAATCCTACCTGTCTCATTCTGCAACTCTGTCCTCCCTGCATAAGAAAATCTACCTTTGCCGTATTGCAAGGAAACTTTTTTAAATCAAACAATGACTTTACTTCGTCTTGATTGAGTTCCATTATTTTTCGTGATTTTTTAAAAATATCAGCCAACATCTACTTATACAAACTTCCATTCGCACTTTTTACTTCCCCCCTTCGGGTAGTACGATTACGTACGTGCGTGTAGCGTTCAATGGTTTATGATACGGCTGCTTTGTGTGATGAAGTTTGTTGAAGCAATCTACCACACCTCTTGCAAATTTCCAAGTATTTCTTGCTGTTTTTTTGGAGCATTTCTACGGGGGTGTGCTGCGTTGGAGCAGGGTAAAAAAAACACCTTCTTTATCGCTAAAGAAGGTGTTTGCGTATGTGTACGGGGCAACGCGGGGGAGGTGTGCGCTACGTGAGGTGGCTCAAGAAATAGGGGAGCATGGAACGCCACGTCGTCCAGTCGTGGGGTTGGTCGTGGCCCCAGAGGTCGAGCCAATGCGGGATGTTGCGGCTGTTGAGCACATTGGCCATGTCGGTTGTGCGCACGGGCTTTTCCCATTGCCCCTGCCCCGTTGCCAAGATGATGCCTCGGCTGTGGGCTTGCAGGTTCCAGATGTAGCCGTCGTGCCAGTTTTGCATGTAGTGCACGGGCGAGTTGAGGTACGTAAGGTCGTCGGAATAGCCCTTGGTGTAGTCGTGCAGGTCGTACGAGCCGCTCATCGCTACCGTGCCTCTGAATAGGTCGGGGCGGCGGAAGAACTGATTGGCGGCGTGCAGCGCACCAAACGATGCCCCAGTGGTGATGATAGGTGCCCACCCATTGCAGTCGGCATGGATAAACGGCACCACTTCTTCGGACACATAATAATTGTAGGCATTATGGTAGAGAGAATTTCCTCGGTTGGGCGTACCGTTGATAAGCCACGTTTGGGAGTTGATGCTGTTAATCGAATAGACTTTTATGCGCCCACTGTGGATAAGCGGTGCGAGCACATCGAGCATGTAAAAACGCTCGTATTCGAGAAAATCGGCCGCAGCCGTAGGGAACATCAGCACGGGCGTGCCGTACTCGCCATAGGCTACGATGTCCATGTCGCGGTGGAGTCGGTGGCTGTACCAACGGGTAATGTAACGTCTCACGGTGTCAGAATTTAAAAAGATGGATACTATACAAGGCGGCAAGATAGAAAATTATGCAATCAAAGCAAGTACAAGGTATTTATCTAACCTTCCTCCGCTTAAAAGGGGCCGGCTGGGCCCGACGGCTCGTTGGCAGGAGTACCGGCATCGCCTTTGCCCTTGTTGAAGTTGATATGGAGCGTAAAGCGAAGGGTATCTTCTAGGGGATTTTGTCGGTTTTTGGCGATGAGGTAGGCGAAATCAAGCCCAAAGACTTGGTAGCGAATCCCTACGCCTACTGTAAAATATTGGCGGTAGCCTTTGTCGCGGTGCTCGTGGAAGTAGCCGCCGCGCAGCGCAAACAGGTCGTTGTACCAATATTCCACCCCTGCGGCATACATGAGTTCCTGCATTTCTTCGGAAAAGCCGTTGGGCGCATCGGCAAACGAACCGAAAACACCCGAAAGCAGACTGCGGTCGGTTGTGCGGCCGGCGATAATGTTTCCGTCGTTGTCTATGATGGGCGGGGTAGGCACGAGCAGTTTATTGACATCGAAGGCAAACGTTAGCTTGTTGAAGGGGTCGAAGTCGGTGGTGAGTGCCGTGCCCAAGCGGAGGTTGGTGGGGATAAAGTCCTGCTGATTGTCGTCGGAATATGCGATTTTGAAGCCTATGTTCGAAATGTTTGCACCGAGCGAAAGTTTGGAGGCATAGGGGCCAAGCGTAATTTTATCGTTGACGTAGTACGCCGAAAGGTCCACCGCAGCAGTATTGCCTGGGCGGGTGTCGTTGCTGCCTGAGCCTGCCGTGATGTTGCCGGCGAGGTTGGAGTGAATAAACCGACCGGTACCGGCAATGCTAAAGCGCTCGGAGAGTTTCATAGCAAACGTGCCATCGAACGAAAATTCGCGCGGGTTGAACTCGGCGATGATGTTGCGGTTGATGTCGGTAAATTCCATGCTACCTAGGTCGAAATAGCGCATTG
>CAYUJH010000248.1:0-2266 GCA_964444995.1 uncultured Roseobacteraceae bacterium
GACCCGCGCGGAGTACAACTTGGTGCCGTTGGTATGCTTGCTTTGGGCAAAAAACACGCCCGGCGAGCGGTGCAACTGCGAGACAATGACACGCTCGGCACCGTTGATTACAAACGAGCCTCGGTCGCTCATGTAGGGTATGTTGCCAAGGAAAACTTCTTGCTCTATGGTCTCGAAGTCGTCGTTCTCCTCGTCGTTGCAAGAAAGACGCAACTTTGCTTTCAAAGGCACCGAGAACGTGAGTCCGCGGTCAATACACTCATCCACATTGTATTTGGGCGGATCTACGGTGTAGTCAATGAATTCCAATACGAAGTTTTCGCGCGAATCGGAGATAGGAAAATTCTCGCAAAAAACCTTGTACAATCCCTCTTGTGCTCGCTTTTCGGGCGGCGTTTCGAGTTGGAAAAACTCCCGAAAAGAGTTGAATTGTACGTCCAGAAAGTTTGGATAATCTAAAACCTTCTTAATAGATGAGAAATTTTTTCTCTCGCTATTGTGCATGGCCAAATTCGATAAGGTTTTAACTAAAAATATGTTCTTAACGCGTGTAAGATGCAGAAGTTTAGCTTCTAGTAGAGACTAGACTCGCATAAGAGGGCAAAAATAGCAAATTCTTTGCCAAGAACCAAAAATGGTTGGGTGTAAATTTGAGCACTCCGCCGCAAACGAAATATTTTGGGAAAGTTGGGTCTTGTAAATGAGAACAATCCGACTAAGAAAATCTTTAAATCGCAAAAATCATCGTGTACCTTTGCCCAAAAAAAACTATGCCCCCCTCTGCTACCGATATATTTTCTTACACAATCGAGGAGATAAGACCCGCCGCTTTGCGCCTAGTTGCCTTCGCTCAATCTACCAAAATATGGCTGTTCGAGGGCGATATCGGCGCAGGGAAAACTACCCTCATTGCAGAAATTTGCCGCACCTTGGGCGTAAACGAGCCAGTGAGCAGCCCTACGTTTGCCATCGTCAACGAGTACGAGACCGGCGAGGGGCAAACGCTCTATCATTTTGATTGTTACCGCCTAGAGGACGAACAGGAGGCTATGGATTTGGGTTTTGAAGAGTATCTTTACAGCGGTAATCGGTGTTTTGTGGAGTGGCCACAGCAAGTAGCAGGGCTATTGCCCGAACGCGGCTACCTGCGCGTGCAACTCGCTACGAGCAGCCCGACCTCAAGAACCTTAACATTGGTACGGTATGAGTAATAAAGAAAAAGTTGGCTTTAGTCAGGTAGCCGCCGAGTTCTACAAGTTCCACCCGCAAGAAATGGCGGAGGTAGAACGCCCACGCGGCGGCAACCCTATTTCAGTGGGCGTGCCCCGCGAACTTTCCGAAAAAGAAAAACGCGTTACCCTGCGCCCAGAAGCCGTCGCCGTACTGGTAAATAACGGGATAGAGGTGCGCGTAGAAACACGTGCCGGGCACTGCTCTAAGCACGAAGACAAGGCATACAGCGAAGCCGGCGCGCAAATAGCCTATAGCACCAAAGAGGTCTTCGAGGCCGACATAGTCCTCAAAGTAGCCCCGCCTACCATCGAAGAAATCGGCTTTATGAAGCCGGGACGCACCATTATTTCGGCCTTGCAGCGCAATATGCTTTCGCTTGAATACATCCGCGCTCTGAACCAGAAACAAGTTACCGCACTTGCCTACGACCTTATCCAAGACAAAGTCGGCGGGCTGCCGCTCGTCCGGGCAATGAGCGAAATAGCCGGCAGCTCGGTGATGCTTATCGCCGGCGAGCTGCTCAGTAGTTTCAACGAGGGGCAAGGCATTATCCTAGGAGGCGTAACGGGCGTACCCCCTACCAAAGTGCTTATCTTGGGTGCCGGCACGGTCGCCGAGTATGCCGCACGTGCCGCCATTGGCTTGGGTGCAGAGGTCAAAATTTTCGATGACCACCTCTACAAGCTCCGTAGAATCAAAGAAAAACTCGGCTATCATGGCGTATATACCTCTACCATCGATGCGTTCACCCTTTCAGAAGCCTTGAAAGAAACCGATGTGGCCATTGGTGCTATACGCTCCGGCGACGGACGCGCCCCCTGCGTAGTTACCGAAGAAATGGTAGCTAGTATGCGCCCCAACTCGGTAATTATTGATGTGAGTATCGACCAAGGCGGCTGCTTCGAAACCTCGGAAATGACCACGCACCTGCGCCCTACGTTCCGTAAACACGGTGTACTGCACTACTGCGTACCCAACGTGGGTTCGCGGGCTTCGCGCACGGCTACTACGGCTATTAGCAACATTTTTACCC
>CAYUJH010000249.1:0-2230 GCA_964444995.1 uncultured Roseobacteraceae bacterium
AACGTTGCGAAAACTTGCCCCCCGCCACCAGCAATACGCCAACTTGTTAAAGGCGATGAAGCACTACCTGCAACTGAGGGCGGAAGGAGGTTGGCCGGCGTTCGCTACCGACGAAAAAAAGCTGGAAAAAGGCATGACCCATCCCGACGTGGCTAATTTGCGTGAACGCCTTGCGGCGACCAAGGGCACTATCCCGCTCGATACCGACGACGAGATTTTTTTCGACAACACACTCGCCGAAAAACTAAAAGTGTTCCAACAGCGGCACGGCCTAACGCCCGATGGCGTTGTGGGCGGCAAAACGCTCGATGCACTCGCTACCACCGTAGAAGAACGCATTGCCAACATTGCCGTGAACTTAGAACGCTGGCGCTGGGTGGACGAGGAACTCGGCGACCGTCGTGTTATGGTCAATATTGCCGATTTTACGATGCAACTCATCGACAGTGGCCGTGTGGCGTTTCAAACCGAAGCCATCGTAGGGCGCACCTACCGCTCCACGCCCGTGTTCAGCGCGTTGATGACCTTCATGGTGCTAAACCCCGATTGGACAGTGCCCCCCGGCATATTGAACAACGATGTATTGCCCGCCTTAGCAAAAAACAAAAACTATCTCGCCGGAAAAAACATGACCCTGCTCGACCGAAACGGTAACGCAGTAAACCCTGCAAGCATAGATTGGGCTACAATCTCGCCGCGCAACTTCCCGTACATGGTTCGGCAAGCGCCCGGCGCAGACAACGCCTTGGGCAAGGTAAAATTCATGTTCCCCAATTCGCACAGCGTTTATATTCACGATACGCCCAACTACAACCTGTTTGGGCAGACCCAACGCGCCTTCAGTTCGGGCTGTATCCGAATTAACCGTGCGGTGGACTTCGCTAAGTTTTTGCTCAAAGACCAACCCGAACTTTCGGCAGCGCGCATAGACCAACTGCTTGCCAGCCGCAACAGCCATACCGTGCGCCTCTCCGAGCCTATCCCTGTGCACATCCTCTACCTGACCGCTTGGGCCGACGAGGAAGGCACGGTGCATTTCCGCCCCGACATCTACGGGCGCGATGCCAAGTTGCGCGAAGCCCTTCAGAAAAAACGAGAAGACGCACCTCTATTTCCTCCTAGTGTAGAATAAAATAGTACGCTCGAAAAGAAGTGGTTTGAGATGACTATCTCCTATAAATCTCTGAAAATCAAATTAATAAGACCAAGAAAACCCTAAAACCACATAAATTTTAGTATAAAAATGGGTAAAAAGTTGACAATCTACATGATAAACGAAACGGCATACGGGCCGCGACTTGCCGAAATTGGAAACTGGGTCGGCAAAGCCTTGTATAGCCCTCGTGTATCAGTTAGCACCTTGTTAAGCCGCTCTGAGTGTGAAAATCCGGGCATTTACTGCCTGAAAGGCGACCCCACAGACAGCGCGTTCAACGAGCGCGTGTATATTGGCGAAGCAGAAAATATCCGCAAACGACTCCGGCAGCACCTCAGCGACCCGAACAAAGACTTCAACGAGTTGATTTTTTTTATCAGTAAAGATGACCTGCTCACCAAGGCGCACGTAAAGTACCTAGAGTCGCGGCTTGTGCAGCGCGCCCTTGCCGCCAAAAGCGCACAAATAGACAACAGCACCTCGCCTAGCCTGCCCGCACTCCACGAAGCCGACATCTCGGACATGGAATATTTCCTGACCCAAATGGAGCTTGTCTTGCCTGTAATGGGCTTTAACTTTCTGATTCCCTCCACCGTTGCACCCGAAAGCCAACCCACTGCCCCTGCCGCAAACGCAGCGCAACATACGTACACTATCAGCGCGCGCGACGTAATAGCTAACATGACCGAAACTGCACAGGGCTACGTGGTAAAAAAAGGAAGCCAAGCCAAAAAAGAGACCACTAACTCGTTCCCGAAGACTTACCAAAACCTACGCAAAAAATTACTCGAAACAGGCATACTGCTCGAACAAGAACACACACTTACCTTTGCCGAAGATGCCGTGTTTAATAGCCCATCAGCAGCCTCTAACATTGTTTTAGGTCGTAACTCTAACGGCCTAGCAGAGTGGAAAAACGAAGCGGGGCATACGTTGAAGGAAGTCCAAGAACAGAACGAAGCGTAAGTATCGCTTTGCTGTATATTTATCAGAAGATACGTCTTACTACCCTACGATAAACTGAAGCGCATGAGGTTTGCGAAATTTTGGTCTCATAAATCATTCAAAATCAAG
>CAYUJH010000250.1:0-1922 GCA_964444995.1 uncultured Roseobacteraceae bacterium
TTTTTTGTTGCGAAAACTAAAAATTATGCAAATCTTTGAAGTTACAACGCGCTTTCGCCTAGTGCCCCATGCCTTAAAAAATTCAGTTTAGGTCAACGTATTGCTTTACCAAAGCTTTTTTCATGGTCTTGTGAGCACACTACTGCAGGGCAAAGGCATTGAAGTTGTATAAATCGTTTCGTTCAATATAAAATAAATTTTTTACACAATGTTGTACGTTTAAACTTTTTTATTACTAAACTACGTAAAACTTTCGTACACTTATAAATTTTTCGTTATGATGGAAGACATCCTTCCCTTGAAAGAATGGGAGATAGTAACAAAAGGCACGCCCATTGCTATTGCAGGGCCTTGTAGTGCCGAAACGGAGGAGCAACTCCTCGGAACGTGCCGCGAAATTTCGCAACATATCGACGTTACCATGTTTCGCGCTGGTATCTGGAAGCCCCGTACGCGCCCCGGTTCATTTGAAGGCATCGGCGAGGAAGGTCTTAAATGGATAAAAACAGCTAAAGAAGAACTCAAAAAGCCTTTTACCGTAGAGGTTGCCAACGCTCAACACGTTGAACTTGCCTTGAAATACGGAGTAGATGTTCTTTGGATAGGTGCGCGTAGTACCGTAAATCCATTCACGGTGCAAGAAATTGCCGACGCGCTACAAGGCGTGAACGTCCCCGTTATCATCAAAAACCCTATCAACCCAGACCTTGCGCTCTGGATAGGTGCTATCGAGCGCATCTACAACGCGGGTATTCGGCAAATTGCTGCCCTGCACCGAGGGTTCTCTTCGCACGAGAAGTCGAAATACCGCAACTTGCCCATGTGGCAAATGCCTATCTCGCTCAAGAGCCAACTTCCAAACCTTGCCATGCTGTGCGACCCCAGCCACATCGGTGGCACACGCGATTTAATCTTTCCTATCTCGCAGAAGGCTATTGACCTCAACTACGACGGCTTAATGATTGAAACGCACCACAATCCCGACGAGGCGTGGAGCGATGCCAAGCAGCAGGTTACTCCGGCTCGTCTGGCTGAAATCTTGAACAGTGTCAAAATTAGAAGCACCTCGTCCGACGACGAAGAGTTCAACAATCATCTCACGCAGCTACGCGAAAAAATAGACCGCGTGGACAAAGAACTGCTCGAAATTTTGGCGACCCGCATGGGCTACGTAGAACAAATTGGCGAGTATAAGCGCGAAAACAACGTAACAGCCTTCCAAGCCAGCCGTTGGATAGACGTGTTCCAGTCGCGCCCAGAGTGGGCCAAACAGTTGGGGCTAAACCGTCATTTTACCGAGCATCTCTTCAAGCTCATCCATGACGAGTCTATCCGCCACCAAACTCACATTTTAAATTCTGAACCAGCTACCTAGTTCTTTTCAGCGTTTTGCGAACGCACACGGTGGCACGGCTTTGTCCGTGCCACACGTGTTTTAGGGCATTACTTTGCTGCGTTTGCATCAAATTGTTGCGCAACTTGCCTCTCTAAAAAAGCAAGAAAGCCTGATTCGTCGTGAAACTGCACACGTATTGGCAATACAAAAATAGGTAAATGCGCCACTTGAGCGGCTATCTCCGGCTGTCTGAGCTTCGCAGCATCCTTAGCAGTAGTGAGCAAAACCCCCTTAGGTGCATGTTTTTCCCAAGCTTCTTCTATGCGTTGTAAAATTGTGGGCGTATAGGCCTGATGATCGGGCAAAAAAAGTGTTTCGGCAATCGAAAAGTGGGTGCGCACGTCGGCGTGCATACGTTCGGGGTGCGCAATAGAAGTCAACAACACGCAGGGAGTAGTAGCCAGCAGTGTATCCACGTCGCCAAAAAGACGGTACGGAGTGGCATAGTGCAAACTCGAAAAAAAGATGGGCGTTTCGGCTTTTATCCATTTTTTTATGTGTTGTGCGATGATTTTTTTTTCTGCCT
>CAYUJH010000251.1:0-1880 GCA_964444995.1 uncultured Roseobacteraceae bacterium
ATTATCTTTCTGGGATTTTAACGAGTGCAGGTCTTTTACAAGCCTTCTATTTTGGAGGTATCAAGCATTCCGCCTATCTCGCGCAGCGAAAAAATGCGGAAAAAATACAGCAAAAAAGCAGGGTACTAAACCGCTACTTTTTTGAACAGGTAGCAGAAAGGTGATGTGTGTGCAGAGCAGATACGGTTAAAATTTAAGAATGAATTGTGTCCCCTCGTCTGCCACCGATTTGGCGGTAATGCTGCCTTTGTGCTGCCGCATGATTTGTCGCGAAAGACTCAGGCCAATGCCCGAACCGTTGCGTTTTGTGGTGTAGAAAGGGATGAAAATGCGGTCGAGCGCGTCTTGGTCAATCCCATGGCCGTTATCTATTACGTGGATTACGGGGCGGTTATGCTTGTTCTGGAAGGCGCGTAGTTGAATCGCTTTTTCGGGGCGTTCTTCGTCGGAAAGTTCGGAGAGTGCCTGTACCGAGTTTTTGATAAGGTTGATAAGCACCTGTTCAAGCAGCTCTTGGTCGGCGGTGATGATGAGTCCATCGGGTTCAATGTGCATCAGTAGGCGTACGCCTTGCGCTTCGCACTCGTTGTTCATCAGGATGCGGATGTGTTCGAACATATCGGCGACGGGGACGTGGCGCAGCTTGGGGGTGGGCACGTGGGTAAGGCTGCGGAACTCGCTCACAAACCGAATAAGTGCCTCGCTTTGCCGCTTGATAACCTGCAAAGCTGCTTGCACATCTTCTAGGTCTTCGCGTGTAGCACTGCCTTTTTCCTGCAAATAGCTGATTTCTTCTTCTGCCGTGTTAGCCAAAGACGACACTGGCGTAACCGAGTTCATAATTTCGTGGGTAAGCACGCGGATAAGATTTTGCCACGCCTCCATTTCTTGTTCTTCGAGTTCGGAGTGTATGTTCTGCACGGTAAGCAGTTTAAACTCTTCGCCCTTTAGATACAGTTCGATAGCATAAATCGCAAGTTGTACGACTTCACCATTTTTGCGCACACGGATGAGGGTTTTTGCGCCTGTGCGGAGCTGACGAAATTGCTCGATAAGTTCGGGGCTAAATTCTTCGAGTTTGCGAATGTTGCGCAAGCGATTGACCTGAAAAAGTCGTTTGGCGGCGGTATTGATAATTTGTACATCCCCGTTTTTATCGAACGATACAATACCAATGCTTACGTGGTGAATGATATTCTTTAAATATTGATATTCCGCTTCTTTTTCGGCGCGAATTTCTTTGAATTTTTTAAGCACTTTGTTAAACTCTTGGTTGAGTTGGTCGAAACTCCCCCCTTGCCCTGTGAGTTTGTAGGTATGCGAAAAATCGTCGTAGCGAATAGAGCTAAGGAAGTCCACGAGTTCGCGGTTGGTGTACTCCATAAGGCGCACCAAGGCGACTACCTGATAAACAACCAGTCCGCCAATGAGCACGAGCGTTACCACGTAGTTCGACGACTTAAAGGCGTACACCAGCACGAAAATAGTAAGGGTAAGCCCCAAGACGCGCACCACGACGTTGAGGCGAAAATCTTTAAAGACCATGTTTTTCTAATCTGCGATAGAGCGAAGCGCGTGTAAGCCCTAAGGACTTGGCAGCCTTGGAAATATTGCCTGCGTGCTTGCTAATAGCTTTCTGAATCATGAGTTTTTCAACCGTTTCGAGGTCAAAGTCGGATAAGTCCACGTCGCCCTGCTCCGATTTTTGGGCGAGGAACATGAAGTCGCCGGGTTGTAGCGTATCGTCGTCGCTCATGATGATAGCGCGCTCAAGGGCATGTTGCAACTCGCGAATATTGCCGGGCCAGTGGTATTTCTGCAATTTTTTGAGCGTTGCCGAAGGTATTTTTTTAAGATTTTTTCAGTACTTTTGGCAGTAT
>CAYUJH010000252.1:0-1770 GCA_964444995.1 uncultured Roseobacteraceae bacterium
CCGGCGCGGCGGGTTTCTTGGTAGTAGCCTTCGAGCGACTTGGGCGTATCGTAGTGCACCACGAAGCGCACGTCGGGCTTATCGATGCCCATCCCGAAAGCAATCGTAGCGACTACCACGTTTACATCCTCGTTCAAGAACGCATCTTGGTTGCGGATACGCGCGGCGGAATCCATACCGGCATGGTAGGGCACTGCCGAAACGCCGTTTACTTTCAAAAACTCAGCAATTTCTTCTACTTTTTTCCGGCTTAGGCAGTAAATAATCCCCGATTTGCCCTTAAACTGCTGCACAAATCGTATGAGTTGCCGCTTGCTATCGGCTTTGGGGCGCACTTCGTAGTACAGATTTTCGCGATAAAACGAAGAGGTGAACAGGTTGGCATCTTCCATGCGCAGGTTTTTCTGTATGTCGGAGCGCACCTTGGGCGTAGCCGTAGCAGTGAGGGCGATGATAGGTAAGTTGCCCAGTTGCTCTATAATCTGCTTAATGCGCCGGTATTCAGGGCGGAAGTCGTGCCCCCATTCCGAGATACAGTGCGCTTCGTCCACGGCTACAAACGAGAGCTTGGCCTTTTTCAAAAAATCTACATTTGCTTCTTTAGTGAGCGACTCTGGGGCAACGTACAGCAGTTTGGTTTCACCGGAGAGCACATCTTCGCGCACGCGGGTAATTTCAGCCTTCGAGAGGGTGGAGTTCATAAAGTGAGCGTTTACCCCGAAGCCATTTAGCTGGTCCACTTGGTTTTTCATCAGGGCGATGAGCGGCGAAATCACGAGTGCCGTTCCTTCACTTACAATCGCGGGCAACTGATAGCACAGCGACTTGCCCGCACCTGTGGGCATAATCACGAATGTATTCTCTCCTTTGAGAATGTTGCGTATGATTTCGATTTGATTGCCTCGAAATTGGCTGTACCCAAAGACCTCTCTAAGTTTGGCACGCAACGCACTATCGTCTATAGTAGCTACCATCTGCATTTATCAAAATTTGGTGTATGTGTGTGTTTATTCTTACTACGTACAGGCCGGTACATCTCCCAGCCATCACAGGCTGCGAGAAGCCTTTTTTAGCCTGCCCTTCTAGGCAATATCTCAACGTATCTTCTAAAATACTCGTTTTTTACAGAAAAGTAAAAAGATTTTACGACAATATGCGATTTTTTGCAGAAATTGACGCTCTGCTCGCCTCCTTTTTGGTGAATTAGCACGCGTTTTTTGCTAAAAATTTCTTTTTTTGTGGCACGAACATCGCGCTGTACAAGGCAGGTACTATCCTAGAATTTTTAGCAAATACTTTCCATGAAATACATCCCCCCAGAAAAAAAATACTACGTTCGGCAGGGCGAGTCCCTTACGCTCAAGCAAGCCTTCTCGCGCATGATAGAGCAGTCGAGCTTTGGCAAGCAGTACTATCGCATACTCGCCGTAGAGGCATGGCGCAAACTTATGGGCGAAACGGTCGCCCGCCGAACGAGCCGCATTTTCCTGAAAAACGGGCAGCTTTTTGTCGAGCTAACTTCCGCACCGCTGCGCCAAGAACTCTTTCTTATACGCGAGCAGATTGTGGCGCGTGTTAACGAAGAGGTAGGCAAGTCCGTAGTAAACGAATTGGTGTTTCTGTAAGCACTCGCCCTTTTGTCCTTTAGCCATTTACTTCACATACTCTTACGAACATGACCAACCCCAACAACTACGTAATTATTATGGCGGGCGGCATAGGCACGCGCTTTTGGCCGTTTAGCCGTACCCGCCACCCCAAGCAGTTCCA
>CAYUJH010000253.1:0-1759 GCA_964444995.1 uncultured Roseobacteraceae bacterium
AACGATGATGCGCATAGACCTGCCACAACCTCTGCGCACGGGCGAGCGTTTTACGTTTTCGCTCAAATGGAGTTATAATATCAACGACCGCATGAAAATAGGCGGCCGTTCCGGTTACGAGTATTTCGAAAAAGATAAGAATTACCTCTACACCATCGCGCAGTTTTTCCCCCGTATGTGCGTGTATAGCGATACCGACGGCTGGCAAAATAAGCAGTTCCTCGGCTCGGGCGAGTTTACGCTGCCTTTTGGCAACTACAACGTGCGCATTACCGTACCGGCCGACCACGTAGTAGCCGCTACAGGCAAGCTGATGAACCCCGAAACGGTGCTTACACCAGAGCAAATGCGCCGCCTCGAAGTAGCCAGCACTGCCAAAGACCCCGTCATGATTATTGACCAGAAAGAAGCCGAACGCGCCGAGAAGTCGAGAGCGAAAGAGAAAAAAACATGGGTGTTCTTTGCCGAGCGCGTGCGCGATTTTGCCTTTGCCTCGTCGCGCAAGTTTATCTGGGACGCAATGGGCGTGGACCTCAATGGGCGCATCGTCATGGCGATGTCGTACTACCCCAAAGAGGGCAACCCGTTGTGGGAGGAGTATTCTACCCGCGTAGTGGCGCACACCCTCAAAACTTACTCGCGCCACACGATTGACTATCCGTACCACAAGGCAATTTCGGTACATGCCGACCGAATTGGCATGGAATACCCCATGATTTGCTTCAACTTCGGCCGCCCAAATCCCGATGGAACGTACAATGACCGCGTGAAATACGGAATGATTATGGTGATTATTCACGAAGTAGGCCACAACTTTTTCCCTATGATTGTCAATTCCGATGAGCGGCAATGGACTTGGATGGACGAGGGCCTGAATACATTTATGCAGTACCTCACCGAAAAAGAGTGGGCGGCCAACAATCCTAAAGAAAAAGACTACCCCTTCCGCGATGGTGTGCCGGAAAAAATAGTTCCGTACATGAAGCTCGATAAGTCGCGCCTTAGCCCTATCATGACCAACTCCGAGCAGGTGCAAAATCTAGGGCCAAATGCCTACGGAAAACCAGCAACGGCACTCAACATTTTGCGCGAAACGGTCATGGGCCCCGAACTTTTCGACTATGCGTTTAAAGAATACGCTCGCCGTTGGGCATTTAAGCATCCTACCCCGGAAGACTTCTTCCGCACAATGGAAGATGCCTCTGCGGTGGACCTCGATTGGTTCTGGCGCGGCTGGTTTTTCACCGTGGACCACGTGGATATTGCCCTCACCGGTGTAAAAAAATACAAAATGGAGCTAGGACAAGCCCCCGCCGACTCGCAAGGAAAAGAAGATGCCGAGGGCTACCAACGCTTTTATGCCAACCTGACCGACGAAGAGAAAAAGCAGATAGACAAAGACATGAACTTCTATGAGCTAACTCTTGAAAACAAAGGGGGCTTGGTCATGCCAGTGATAGTTGAGTTTACTTACACCGACGGCGAGAAGGAAATCGTGCGCATCCCAGCCGAAATTTGGCGCAAAAACGACGAAAAAGTAAGTAAGGTGTTCTCGCGTAAAAAGCAGTTGGCAGGCGTGGTCATTGACCCTATGCTCGAAACCGCCGACGTGGACTTAGAAAATAATTTCTGGCCGGCTACGCAAATACCTTCGCGTTTCAAACTCTTTTTAGAATCGGGCGCAGACGGACGTTAAACGATATATTTCTACAAGAAAAAGCCTTTTTGATTTCAAAAAGGCTTTTTTTATCGTCTTTTG
>CAYUJH010000254.1:0-1750 GCA_964444995.1 uncultured Roseobacteraceae bacterium
AAAAGCCCAGACCGAATTTACCAATGATAGACTGCGTATCTTTTACGTCTTTAAACTTTTCTACAAACTCAGTAGCACCCGAAAAGGCAATTTGGTTGATATACTTGCCAATTTCTTGGGCGGTCATGCCGAGGCCTTGGTCGGAAACGGTGAGCGTTTTAGCCTCTTTGTCAATTTTTACGGTAATCTTGGGTTCGCCCAAATCGCCGTTAAACTCCCCGATAGAAGCGAGTTTTTGTAGCTTCTGCGTGGCATCTACGGCGTTGGAAACCAACTCACGCAGGAAAATTTCGTGGTCGGAATACAAGAATTTTTTAATGATTGGGAAAATATTCTCGGTATTGACGGAAATCGTTCCTCTTTCTTCCATAATATAGTGCAGTTTTTGGGTTGAACATGAAAAGACCTTCTGCACACAGAGCGAAAGTTATTCCACTTCTACAAAACGGCAGTTTTGGCAGGCTTTACTGACAAAATGGTTGTCGTCTAGGATTTTCATGCGTCTGTCTTGTCTTTTTTTCTGAAAAATGCGTGTGTACCTTTGTAGCTGCCCAATCATATAAATCTTGTTATAGATGCTAAAAAACGATTTGATTTTACGCGCCGCACGCGGCGAACAGGTAGAGCGCGTACCCGTGTGGCTCATGCGCCAAGCCGGCCGAATTTTGCCCGAATACCGAGCCGTACGCGAACAAGCGGGTAGTTTTATCAACCTTGTAACTAACCCCGAACTGGCCGCAGAGGTAACGTTGCAGCCGGTAGATATTTTGGGTGTGGACGCTGCCATCATTTTTTCCGACATTCTCGTGATTCCCGAAGCGATGGGGCTGCCCTACGAAATGGTAGAAAAACGTGGGCCCTTTTTCCCAAAAACCATGCGCACAGCTGCCGAAGTAGAAAAACTGCGTGTAGCCGTACCGGAGGAATCGCTCGCGTATGTGCTCGACGCGCTGCGCCTTGTAAAGCGCGACCTTAACGGGCGCGTACCACTCATTGGTTTTGCCGGCGCACCTTTCACCATTTTTTGCTACATGGTAGAAGGAAGTGGCTCGAAAACATTTTCCGTAGCCCGCAGAATGTTGTACCAAGCCCCCGAGCTGGCGCACACACTGCTGCAAAAAATTACCGACAGCACCATCGCCTATCTGCGCGCGCAAGTACAAGCCGGTGCCGATTTGGTACAAATCTTCGACTCGTGGGCGGGCATCTTGTCGCCGGGGCAGTACGCGGAGTTTTCCTTGCCCTATATCCGTCAAATTTGCGAGGCTATGCCTCATGTGCCGCGCACCGTGTTTGCCAAAGGAGCTTATTTTGCCATGGAAGCCTTTGGGCAACTCCCCTGCGAAACGGTAGGACTCGATTGGCACATGTCTGCTACTGAGTCGCGGCGGCTGGTGGGCGCAAACAAGACCTTGCAAGGCAACTTAGACCCCTGCCTGCTCTATGCCGACCGCACTACTATTGAACAAGCTACGCGCACTATGCTCGAGACTTTTGGTTTTCAGCGTCATATTGCCAACTTGGGGCACGGAGTGTACCCCGACACCAACCCTGACCACGTAAAAATCTTCATCGAAACGGTGAAGGCATATAGTGCCGAACGCATCGGGGCACAATCGGTTTAATGCTTGGCATATGGAAGGCATCGAGCAAACTATTTTTTGGTGGCATTACGCGCTGATGTTGCTGGCGGGCTTTGCCGCAGGGGTGGTCAATACGTTGGCTGGGAGTGGGTCGGTGTTTACCCTTT
>CAYUJH010000255.1:0-1711 GCA_964444995.1 uncultured Roseobacteraceae bacterium
TATCGAGTTAATGGGCCTGCGCGACCAGCTCGACGTACCCATCGGTGAGTGCCTATATGCGGGTATCATGACCGACACCGGCTCGTTTAAATACAGCAATACCTCCCCCAAAACCCACTATGTGGTCGCGCAACTCATGGAGCTGGGCGTACAAACCGACCGCATCCATCGTCTCATTTACGACAGCCACTCCCTCGAACGCCTGCGCTTTTTAGGGTATATTCTCAACGAAAAACTCACGGTACTGCCCGAATATCATACCGCTTACATCGCCCTAACGAAAGAAGAACTCCAAAAATATGGCGCTAAAACCGGCGATACGGAAGGTATTGTGAACTACGCGCTTTCCTTGCAAAATGTAGTGTTAGCCGCTATGTTTATTGAGCGCGAAAAAGGAGGAACGAAAATGTCGTTTCGCTCGGCGGCCAACTTCTCGGCGGCCAACCTAGCGCGCGATCACTTCCAAGGTGGCGGGCACACCAATGCTGCCGGTGGGGCAATCCCCGACACGTTGCCCCAAACCCTCGCCCTTTTCGAGGCACTTCTGCCGCAGTACCGCGACGAGCTAGTGGCCCAATTTCAAGAAAAAAACCACTAGACGCAGCATATATGCGTCGCTGTGCGTATGCTTGCAGACAACGTTTTGTTTCAACCAACCCGAAATACACGTACTACACACATGAACACACTTTCTTTTTTTAAAAAAACACTGCTAGGCCTAGGCCTTGCCATCCTAACAGCCGCCTGCCTAAGCGATGATATTGAGGACCAAAGCACCCTCGACGACCAAAATATTCAGGCATTTCTCGACCGCCAAGATATTATCGCCGAGCGCACCGACTCCGGTTTGCGCTACCTCGCCCTCGAAGAAGGTAGTGGGGCGCGTGTTACCGCCAACCAAATTGTGGACGTATTTTTCGACCTGAAATTGTTTGGCAGTACGCAAAGTGTGCAGATAGATTCCTCGTATGTGTTTCGTCCGCAAACTGGCTCGTTTCTGCCCGGCCTGACCGAGGGCGTGCAACTTATGCGCCAAGGCGACCGCTACCGCTTCTACATTCCGTCGCGCCTTGCCTTTGGCTTTGGCAGTGGCACACTCAATGGAGCATTTATCCCCGTGAGTTCATCGTTTGCCATGGAGGTAGCCGTGAACGACCTGCGTACCGATTCCCAACAACGCGCTCACGAAGCAAAATTACTCGACGACTATCTGCTAACTTACGCAAAAGACTCTATCTTGAGCATAGACCGCCGCCCAACGGGGGTAATTCGTGCTGTGTTAAAAGAAGGCACGGGCGAACGCTCCCCGCAGCACGGAAACAGGATATTTGTAGGGTATGAGGGCAGATTCCTCGACGGACAGGTATTTGACCGCAACAACGGTATCAGCTTTACCCTCGATACTGCCCGCCTTATCAAAGGCTGGTACGATGCTATCAGCGAGATGAAACAAGACGAAGAGGCGCTCATCCTGATTCCTTCGCACCGTGCGTACGGCGAGCAGGGCAACGTGAATATTCCTCCTTTCAAACCGCTCGTGTTCCGCGTGCGTCTCGATACTTTCTAAGCGCATGACGACGATTTCTCTGACCGAATTACAGCGCCTTGCCCTAGCCGCTGCCCAAGCCGCCGGCAAGGCGATTATGCACGTGTATGCGTACGAAGAATTTGCCGTAGAACACAAGGCAGACGACTCGCCGCTCACCCGCGC
>CAYUJH010000256.1:0-1633 GCA_964444995.1 uncultured Roseobacteraceae bacterium
GCTCAACGGGCACGTGGCGATGTCGGCACCGGCTTCCGCGCACTGGATGAGGTGCATGGTATGACGGATAGAAGCGGCGAGCACTTCGGTCATGATACCGTAGGTATTGAAAATATGTACGATTTGTTTTACAAGTTGCAAGCCGTCGGCACCAATGTCGTCGAGGCGGCCGATAAACGGCGAAACGAAGGTAGCTCCAGCCTTAGCGGCAATCAGTGCCTGCCCTGCCGAGAAAATGAGCGTACAGTTGGTGTCGATGCCTTGGTCGGCAAAGTACTTGATAGCCCGCACACCGTCGTGGGTCATTGGGATTTTCACGTTGATGTTCTCGCTAATTTCGGCCAACTCGTTGCCTTCGCGCACCATACCCTCGTAGTCGGTCGCCATTACTTCGGCACTTACGTCGCCGTCGGATACTATTTCGCAAATCGCCTTGTAATGCGCCAAGATGTTGGCTTTTCCTTTAATACCCTCTTTGGCCATAAGCGAAGGGTTGGTTGTTACGCCATCGAGCACACCCATTTCGTAGGCTTCCTGAATGTGGGTCAAATTAGCGGTATCTACAAAAAATTTCATGCGTGAAATATAGGATTAATGTTGAAAAATAAAATGAACGTGTAAAGCTACTGATGTTCTGATAAATACACCGCACAGCCTCGCGAATTTGTGGGGTAGTTTGGGGTATATGATAAGCAAACAAAGCGGTGGGGAGGGTCTGCGCAGTTGGAAAACCGAGAGAAGGCGAGCAGTTATGGATAACTAGAAGTTTTCAACAATAAAGATTCTGCGAGAAAACATACAAAAAAGCAAAGCTGACACCAAGCGCTACGACCAGACGCCCTTGCTGCCTTCCGACCCTGGGGGATTACTAGGAGCTGCTTGTGCCAGCTTGCGGGTGCAAAAGTACAAGAAAGATTTGAGCAGCCCTCGAAAAATTTGTTAATTTGTTCACGCATTTCGCTGGGTGCATCAAGACCTGTTTTTGGTCATTCTCCGAGCGACTGCTTTCCTTTGTCCGTTCTATTATTTTTCCACTTAAAAAGTTTGTACACATGAATTTTAAAAAAACAAGCTACGCCCTTCTTCTATGGGCTAGCACACTGCTCATTGGTTGCGGAGGCACACAGCAAAGCAGTACAGAAACTACAGACACCCCCGCTGAAATGCCTACCGAAGAGGTGGTTGAGCCGCAAGCCCTCGGGCAGGAAGTCGCCTATACGTCCGACGAGGTTACGATGAAGGGCTACATTGCGCACGACCCGAACGTATCGGGCAAGCGCCCCGGCATCTTGGTAGTACACGAGTGGTGGGGGCACAATGCCTACGTACGCGAACGCGCCGATTTGCTTGCTAAGTTGGGCTACGTGGCGCTCGCGGTAGATATGTACGGCGACGGCCAAACGGCCGAACACCCGCAAGACGCGCAAAAGTTTGCCATGAGCGTTATGGGCAACCTCGACGTGGCAAAAGCGCGGTTCGACAAAGCCTTGGAAACGCTCAAAAACCACCCAGAAACCGACCCTGAACGTATTGCGGTGGTGGGCTATTGCTTCGGGGGTTCTCTAGGGCTTTCGATGGCCAACGCCGGCTACGACCTAAAGCAGGTCGGTGCTTGGGGCCACGCGCAGAACCT
>CAYUJH010000257.1:0-1615 GCA_964444995.1 uncultured Roseobacteraceae bacterium
ATGGTAGTGAGGGGTGTTTTAAATTCGTGGGTCATGTTGTTGATGAAGTCCGTAGTACGTTCGGCGACCATTTTCTGTTGGATAATGGTACGGATAGAAAGATACACCCCGCCAGTGATGAGGATGATAAACACCACCGAAACTACCAGCATGAGCCACACTTGCGCATACACGTACCCCTGCTTGCCGGGAAAATGTACGCGTACTTCGAGTCCTGCTTTGCCCACTACTTTTTCTAAACTGCACTTATGGGGCGTGTTCACAAACGAGGAACTCAACGCCTGAAGCTCTTCTTGGGTAAACCCCCGGTCGTAGTGGTGTATCTCGAAGCGGAAGGGAAGGTCAATGTTGTAGTAGTTTAGGTACTGCGAGAGCAGGCGGTCAATCTTTGCTTCTTTCTCGGCATCGAGCTGAAAATCGAACGCCATGATAGCGTTGGAGTTTACCTGCCCTTTAAGGTCGGCGCAAAACTTACGGTCTTCCGATAGGCGGTCTATCGTTTTGTGGAGTGCCGCGCCTACGCGATTATCGAACTCGGCTTCGCTGAGCGAAATAGCACGCACCATCCAGATAATTTGAATGGCTACAATGCCAATGAGGGAAAACAAGGCAATGCCAACTACGTACTTGACGCGCGAGGTGTGGAATAGACTGCTCATATAATTTGGAAGAAGGAGATAGAATTTTGGTGTAAAGTAGGCTTTTTTATCTCAATGACCGTACAGGCAAAAGGGTTGGCTGTACTTTTAGTATCAACCCAAAATAGAAGAAAGTTTCGCGGCAAAACGCGACAAGAAACTAACTTTAACAGCTTTATAACGCCTTGAAAATCAAATGCCGGGCCAGTAAGTTCCCCCAAACGACTCTACGCAGTATGCGATTTATTGAGTACCTTAGCGTAATACGCCTCTATGAAATCTATTCCTGAACATAACGCCGAGCCTATTGCCGCTAAAAAGCAGAAAAAAAACCACCGAAAGGCATGGTTTCGTCTGTTTTGGGGGAACGTGGGTATTTTAAATGGCTTGCTTTGTACGGTGCTTTTTTTCCAACTTCTGTTCCGTTACTATACCGATGAAATCGTAGGGCGCGTGCTGAAAGAAATTGTTGCCTTGCGCAGCGACGGTCTCTATCAACTTTCCTACAGCGATATTCAGTTCGATTTTATCGGCAATACCATCTATATAGATAACCTACGGCTTATCCCCAACCGAAGTGTATATGCCGCCTTGCAGCAAGAAAATGTGCGGCGCAATAAGCTCTATGCCGTAGAAATTGGCGATATTTTCGTGAAAGGAATCAATATCAAAAAGCTGTATTTCGATAAACAACTCGCCTTGGAGCAGTTTCGGCTTGCCGATGTACAGCTAGAAGTAGAAGGCAACGACCTGACCAATGCTACTGACCGCGAGCGCGCCTTTCGCGTAAGCAATTTATATTTTCTGATTGCCGGCTACCTCGATGTGTTTGAGGTACACAATTTTTCGCTGGAGCGCGCCAAACTTAGCTATCGCCACAACGACTCCGACGGTACGCTACGCTACGCATACCTATTGCAAGACCTACGCATCCGTGCCGAAGCTTTTCGGATAGATTCTCTATCGAATGAAGAGTA
>CAYUJH010000258.1:0-319 GCA_964444995.1 uncultured Roseobacteraceae bacterium
ACAATTTATAAAAGCATCTTCTCTAGCTTGGGCTTGGCGCTTATAAAAGCTACGGCGGGCATTTTAGGGAATTCCTATGCAATTATTGCCGATGCCATTGAGTCGGCTACGGACACCTTTTCGTCGGTGATGGTGCTTATCGGGCTAAAATATGCCCAGCGTCCGCCCGACGAAAACCACCCCTACGGGCACGGGAAAATAGAGCCGTTGGTTACGTTTGTGGTCGTAGTTTTTCTCATTATTTCGGCAGTAATTATCGCGTATAATGAAGAGCAGCATATCGACCGCTGTTTGGCCTCGCTGAAAGGTGTGGTTGATG
>CAYUJH010000258.1:329-1586 GCA_964444995.1 uncultured Roseobacteraceae bacterium
ACGGGAGAGCGTTGAAAACCTTCTTACACCGCACGAGCCGCCCGCCGCTTGGACCCTCTTTGTGTTAGGATTGATTATTCTCTGGAAAGAACTTTCCTTCCAGTACGTTTTGCGAAAAAGTAAACAGACCAACAGCACTGCGCTTACCGCCGATGCTTGGCATCATCGCAGCGATGCGATTACCTCGGTAGCCGCTTTTTTGGGCATTTCCCTGTCTGTATGGCTCGGCGAGGGCTACGAAACCGCCGACGATTGGGCGGCTCTGCTTGCCTCGGGCATCATTTTGTATAACAGCTATCGCATCTTTCGCCCGGCACTTGGGGAAATCATGGACGAGCAGGTGCACGATGCAATTGTGGCGAAAATTCGTGCTGCGGCCGTTACCGTGGAGGGCATTATTGCCACCGAAAAATGCTTTGTGCGCAAGGCCGGCATGTATTATTATGTGGATTTGCACGCCATTGTAGATGGGGAAATAAGCGTGCGCGATGGGCACGACCTCGCCCATGCCTTGCAAGACACGCTCATTAAAAAAGTACCGGGTGTGGTACACGTCTTGGTGCACATAGAGCCATACCGTTTTACGTACACCAGCCAAAAAGGCAATGCCTAACGCATTGCCTTTCGAGGGGGGAAAGAATCTCTGAGCAACTGTTTAGTTGCTAGTATATAGGGTGATTTCTTTGTAGAGGTGCGCTGTTTCGTTTTGTGCGTCATCTTTATACTTGATAAAGACGCGCTTCAGGCCTGCGTCGCGTGTGAGCGTCCACGTTTTTGAGGGTGCGTAGGGTTCCCAGATAGCACCAGTGAATTTTGGCTCGTTGGCAATCATCATGTACGAAGCGTCTTTGGCTTCGATAGTTAGGGTTACCTGCGGGTCGTCGGTGCTTGTAGCGCCTTCGTTTATTAAGAAGCGGCGCGGGAGAGGAGGCTCGGTATCGAGCATGATACTTGCCGAGGCCACGGCAGACTCGTTGCCGGCCTTGTCGCGGAATTTTACGTACAAGTGCTTCATGCCGTTTCTGCCTACGAGGGTCCAGCCTTTGCTCGTCTGGTAAGGTTCCCATTTGCCCTCTGGTACAAAACGCGGATTGGTGGAAATCATCATTTCTACGGCGTCGTCGGCACCAATTTCTAGCTGCACCCGTTGCCCTTTCTCGTTGGTGTATTCCGCTCCTTGGTTAATGATAATGGACTCGTTAATAGGCTCTTGACGGTCGAGAATAATGCTAGAGGAGACCGGTACGGTTTCGTTGC